>NZ_JBEXTV010000007.1:0-138661 GCF_040628835.1 Streptomyces sp. NPDC006134
CGCGCCCGGCCCCCCCGGCCCGACCGCCCTTATGGCACCACACCCACCCCGCACACTACGCGCCCCGCCGGTTTTCCCGTGCGGGCCGCTTCGTGTCCTGCGCCCTCAGGGACCCTCGGGGACCCTGAGGGAATCCCCTCGGGGAAGCCCTTCCGGACGCCTCTTTCAAAACCCCTTTCGAGGGCCCCCTTCAGAAACCCCTCTCAGAAACCCCTCTCAGGAACCCAGCACCGAGGTCAGGAACTCCCCGACCCACGCCAGCAGCTCCCGCCCGACCAGCGGCCTGCCGCCCACCTTCGCGGTCTTCGGGCGCGGTACGAGGACCTGGTGCGCCGCCGGCTTGAGGACGCTGCCCGGGTACAGCCGCTTGAGCCGCAGCTCCTGCGACTCGCGCAACTCCACCGGGGCGAAGCGGATGTTGGCGCCCTGAAGCACGATCTCGCCGACGCCGCAGGCGCGTGCGAGCATGCGCAGGCCCGCCACCAGCAGCAGGTTCTCCACCGGCTCCGGCAACTTGCCGTAGCGGTCGACGAGTTCCTCCCGTACGGCCTTGATGTCCTCCTCGGTGGTGGCGGAGGCGATGGAGCGGTACGCCTGGAGGCGCAGCCGCTCGCCGGGGGCGTAGTCGTGCGGGACGTGCGCGTCGACGGGCAGTTCGATCTTGACCTCGAGCGGCGCCTCCTCCTCGGCCTCGCCCGTCTCCAGCTGGCGCCGGTAGTCCGCGACCGCCTCGCCGACCATCCGCACGTACAGGTCGAAGCCGACCCCGGCGATGTGGCCGGACTGCTCGCCGCCGAGCAGGTTGCCCGCGCCGCGGATCTCCAGGTCCTTCATCGCCACGTACATGCCCGCGCCCATCTCGGTGTGCTGGGCGATGGTGGCGAGCCGCTCGTGGGCGGTCTCGGTCAGCGGCTTCTCCGGCGGGTAGAGGAAGTAGGCGTAGCCGCGCTCGCGGCCCCGGCCGACCCGGCCGCGCAGCTGGTGCAGCTGGGACAGGCCGAAGGTGTCGCCGCGCTCGACGATCAGGGTGTTGGCGTTGGAGATGTCGATGCCGGACTCGACGATGGTCGTGGAGACCAGCACGTCGAACTTCTTCTCCCAGAAGTCGACCACGACCTGCTCCAGGGCCTGCTCCGACATCTGGCCGTGGGCGGTGGCGATGCGCGCCTCGGGCACGATCTCGCGCAGCCTGGCCGCCGCGCGGTCGATCGACTCGACGCGGTTGTGGATGTAGAAGACCTGGCCCTCGCGCAGCAGCTCGCGGCGGATGGCCGCGCCGATCTGCTTCTCCTCGTACGGCCCGACGAAGGTCAGCACCGGGTGCCGCTCCTCCGGCGGGGTGGTGATCGTCGACATCTCGCGGATGCCGGTGACCGCCATCTCCAGGGTGCGGGGGATCGGGGTGGCGGACATGGTCAGCACGTCCACGTTGGCCCGCAGCTTCTTCAGCTGCTCCTTGTGCTCGACGCCGAAGCGCTGCTCCTCGTCGACGATGACCAGGCCCAGGTCCTTGAACTTGGTCTCGGAGGAGAACAGCCGGTGGGTGCCGATGACGACGTCCACCGAGCCGTCGCGCAGGCCCTCCAGGACCGCCTTCGCCTCGGTGTCGGTCTGGAAGCGGGAGAGCGCCTTCACGTTCACCGGGAACTGGGCGTAGCGCTCGGAGAACGTCCCGTAGTGCTGCTGCACCAGCAGCGTGGTGGGCACCAGCACGGCCACCTGCTTGCCGTCCTGGACGGCCTTGAAGGCGGCCCGCACCGCGATCTCGGTCTTGCCGTAGCCGACGTCGCCGCAGATCAGGCGGTCCATCGGGACCGTCTTCTCCATGTCCTCCTTGACCTCGGCGATGGTGGTGAGCTGGTCGGGCGTCTCCGCGTAGGGGAAGGCGTCCTCCAGCTCGCGCTGCCAGGGCGTGTCGGGCGCGAAGGCGTGGCCGGGGGCGGCCATGCGGGCGCTGTAGAGCTTGATCAGGTCGGCGGCGATCTCCTTGACGGCCTTCTTCGCCCGCGCCTTGGTCTTGGTCCAGTCGGCGCCGCCCAGGCGGTGCAGGGTGGGGGCCTCGCCACCGACGTACTTGGTGATCTGCTCCAGCTGGTCGGTGGGGATGTAGAGGCGGTCGCCGGGCTGGCCGCGCTTGGCGGGGGCGTACTCCACGACCAGGTACTCGCGGGTGGCGCCCTGCACGGTGCGCTGCACCATCTCGATGTAACGGCCCACGCCGTGCTGCTCGTGGACGATGTAGTCGCCCGCCTCCAGGGTGAGCGGGTCGATGGTCTTGCGGCGCCGGGCGGGCATGCGGGCGCCGTCGCGGCCGGCGGCCTTCTGGCCGGTCAGGTCCGTCTCGGTCAGCACGGCCAGCTTCAGCGCCGGGTCGACGAAGCCGTGGTCGATGCAGCCGCACGCCACGTGCACGACGGAGGGGGCGATCTCCCCGAGGTCGGCGTCCAGGCGGGCCGCGATGCCCTCGCCGCCGAGCACCTCGACCGTACGGGCGGCCGGGCCGTGGCCCTCGGTGACGAACACCGTGCGCCAGCCGTCGGCGAGCCAGCCCTTGGTGTCGGCGAGGGCCTTGGCGGTGTCGCCGCGGTAGGTCTCGGGGGCGTGCATGCCCAGCGTGAGGGTGTCGGTGCCCAGTTCCTCGTCGGCGGCGAACGGCGACACCGACCACCACATCATGCCCAGCTCGCGGGCCCGCTCCCGCACGTCCGCGAGGGACCACAGCGAGGCGGCGCCGACGTCGATCGGTGCCTCCCCGCCGCCCGCGGTGGCGGCCCAGGACGCCTGGAGGAACTCCTGGCTGGTGGCGACGAGGTCGGCGGAGCGCGTGCGCACCCGCTCCGGGTCGCAGACGACGGCCATGGCGCCCTCGGGCAGCACGTCGAGCAGCAGCTCCATGTCGTCGACCAGGACCGGGGCGAGGGACTCCATGCCCTCCACCGCGATCCCCTCGGCGATCTTGCCGAGCAGTTCGCCCAGCTCCGGGTGGTCCTCGGCCAGGGCCCGCGCCCGCTCCCGCACCTCGTCGGTGAGCAGCAGCTCGCGGCAGGGCGGCGCCCACAGCCCGTGCTCGGCGACCTCCAGGGAGCGCTGGTCGGCGACCTTGAAGTAGCGGATCTCCTCGACGTCGTCGCCCCAGAACTCGACGCGCAGGGGGTGTTCCTCGGTGGGCGGGAACACGTCCAGGATGCCGCCGCGCACGGCGAACTCGCCGCGCTTCTCCACCAGTTCCACCCGCGCGTACGCGGCGGCGGCCAGGGCCTCGACGACATCGTTCAGATCGGCGCTCTGCCCGGTGCGCAGCGCCACCGGCTCCAGGTCGCCGAGCCCCTTGACCTGCGGCTGGAGCACGGACCGTACGGGGGCGACGACGACGGAGACCGGGCCGGTCTCGGGGTCGTCGGGGCGGGGGTGGGCGAGGCGGCGCAGGACGGCCAGGCGGCGGCCGACGGTGTCGCTGCGGGGGCTGAGCCGCTCGTGCGGGAGGGTCTCCCAGGACGGGTACTCCACCACGCCCTCGGGCGGCAGCAGGGAGCGCAGGGCGGCGGCGAGGTCCTCCGCCTCCCGCCCCGTCGCCGTCACGGCGAGTACGGGCCGGCCCGTCTCGCGGGCGAGCGCGGCGACCGTGAACGGGCGGGCCGCCGGGGGGCCGACCAGGTCGACGTGCGGGCGGTTGCCGTCGGCGGCCGCCTTGATCGCTTCCGCGAGGGCGGCGTCCTTGACGACGGCGTCGAGCAGACCGTGCAGGCTCATGGAGAGGTGCTTTCCGTCCGGGGGTGGACAACACGACAGGCCCGACGCGCGCCGCGGGCCGGGGGTGTCCAGCCTACGACTCCGCACCGGCGGACGCCGGTGCCTGTGGACAACGCCCCTTCCGGCGCCCTCCCTCGCACCTTTCCCGGCACCCTCACCGGCACCTTTCCCCGCGCCTCCTCCGGCACCTTCCCCGGCGCCCTTCCTCGACGCCCTTCCCCGGCACCCGGCCTCCGGCACACGGCAAACCGGCGCCGAGAAGCCCCCGTGGCTTCTCGGCACCGGCTCTCCCCGCCCGCGTCGGCCGCCGCGTCGGCCGCCGCGTCGCCGCGTGCGGCTATTCCGTCGCGATCGCGTTCAGCACGTTCATCCGGCCGGCCCGGAACGCCGGGACCAGAGCCGCGAACAGGCCCACGAACGCCGACCCGACGAACACCCCGATGATCGTCGGCCAGGGGATGTCGAGCACGTTCAGGCCCTCCAGCGCGAGCAGTCGCTGCGCGGTGGCGCCCCAGCCCATGCCCAGCCCCAGGCCCAGCAGGGCACCGAAGAGGGCGATGACCACGGACTCCAGGCGGATCATGCGGCGCAGCTGGCGGCGGGAGAGGCCGATCGCCCGCATCAGGCCGATCTCCCGGGTCCGCTCGACCACCGACAGGGCCAGGGTGTTCACCACGCCGAGCACCGCGACGATGATCGCCAGGGCGAGCAGGCCGTAGACCATGTTCAGCAACTGGCCGACCTGGTCCTTCAGCTCCTGCTTGTAGTCGGTCTGGTCCCGGACCTGGTACTGCGGGTACGGGTCGAGCGCCTTCTTCAGCGCCGCGTACGCCTGCTCCTCCTGGCCGTCCTTCGCCGTGGCGAACATGATCGTGTTCGGCGGGACCTTGTCGGCCGGGAGGTACTTCTGCATCGTCGCGATGCTGATGTAGCGGGCGCCCTGGTCGACGGCGGTGTCGTCGTCGGTGATGGCGGCGACCTTCAGCTTCGCCGTCCTGCCGCCCTCGAAGGCGACGGTGATGGTGTCGCCGACGCGCACGCCGTGCTTCTTCGCGTAGTCCGACCCGACCGACATCGCGTCCGTGCCGTAGGCGGCCGACAGGGTGCCGGCCGTCGTCGGGCGGCGCAGGTCCTGGGCGTAGGTCGGGTCGGCGGCCGTGACGCCGGTGTCGTCCTTCGCCCCGTCGGGGGAGGTCAGCGTGGCGTCGAGCGTCTTGTACCGGGTGACGTGCTCCAGGCCGGGCGTGTTCTTCATCACCCGCTCGGCCTGCGGCACGATCCGCTGGTTGCCCTGGACGATGAAGTCCGCGCCGACCGACTTGTCCAGCTCACCGGTGGCCGAGGCGACCATGGAGGAACCGACCACCGACAGGCAGGCCACCAGCGCCAGGCCGATCATCAGGGCCGCGCCCGTGGCGCCGGTGCGGCGCGGGTTGCGCAGGGCGTTGCGCTCGGCCATGCGGCCCACCGGCCCGAAGGCCCGCAGCAGCACCGCGCCGATCGCCCGCACGACCCCGCCCGCCAGCAGCGGCCCGACGACGACGAAGCCGATCAGGGACAGCACCACGCCCGCGCCCAGCAGCAGCGCGCCGTCACCGGCCTTGTCGGCCGTGCCCGCCGCGTACAGGGCCGCACCGCCCGCCGCGGTGAGGACCAGGCCGATCGCGGCGCGCAGCCACCCGGCCCTGCCGTCGGCCGGGGTCCCGGCGTCGCGCAGCGCGGCCATCGGGGAGACCTTCCCGGCGCGGCGGGCCGGCAGCCAGGCGGCCAGGACGGTGACCACGACGCCCAGGACCACGCCGGCCACCGGGGTGGTCGCCTTGACGGTCAGATCGTCGGTGGACAGGTTCATGCCCACCGCCGACATCACCTTCATCAGGCCGACGGCGATACCGACCCCGGCCGCGACGCCGAGGACCGACCCGACGACGCCGAGGAACAGCGCCTCGGTCAGCACCGAGCGGTTGACCTGGCGGCGGGAGGAGCCGATCGCCCGCATCAGGCCGATCTCGCGGGTGCGCTGGGCGACCAGCATCGAGAAGGTGTTGATGATCAGGAAGATGCCGACCAGGAACGCGATCCCGGCGAAGCCGAGCATGGCGTACTTGATGACGTCCATGAACTCGCCGACGTCCTTGCGGTTCTCGTCGGCGGCCTCCTGAGCCGTCTGGATCTTGTACGTGCCGTCCAGGGCCCGCGCGACGTTCCGTTTGAGCTCCGCGTCGGAGACGCCGTCCGCCGCGGTGACGTTGAGCTGCGTGAACCGGCCGGTGGCGCCGAGCAGTTCGCGCTGGGCGGTGGCCGTGTCGAAGAAGACGACGGCGGCACCGGGGTTGGTCACCGTGAAGGCGGCGACGCCCACGATCCGCGCCCTGATGTCCCCGGTCTGCGCGATGGTGCGCAGCTCGTCGCCGAGCTTCAGGCCGTGCTTGCCGGCGGTGTCGGCGTCGACCATCACCTCGGTCGGGCCGCGCGGGGCGTGCCCGGAGGTGATCTCCATCGACCTCAGGTCGTTCTTCGTCCAGTTGCCGGCGAGGGTCGGGGCGCCGCTGGTCGCGCCCACGTTGTCGTTGTCGCCGTCGACGACGGTCACGTTCATCGAGGAGACCGCGCCCTCGGCCGACTCGACGCCCTCGGCGGAACGGGCCCGCTCCAGCAGGGACGCGGGCAGGGACTCCGGCACGCCGCTCTGCGGAGCCTCCTCGCTCTCGGCGTCCTTGGGGGCGACCGTCACATCGGCGGAGCTGACCGCGAAGAGCTTGTCGAACGTCGTGTTCATGGTGTCCGTGAACACCAGCGTGCCGCACACGAACGCCACCGACAGCAGCACCGCCACCGCCGACAGCGCCATCCGGCCCTTGTGCGCGAAGAAGTTGCGCAGCGAGGTCTTCAGCACGGTCATGACGTACGTCCCCGGGCGTCGAAGTCCTTCATGCGGTCCAGGACCTGCTCGGCGGTGGGCTGGAGCATCTCGTCGACGATGCGGCCGTCGGCGAGGTACAGCACCCGGTCCGCGTAGGAGGCGGCCACCGGGTCGTGCGTCACCATCACGATGGTCTGGCCCAGTTCGTCCACCGACCGCCGCAGGAAGCCCAGCACCTCGGCGCCGGCGCGGGAGTCGAGGTTGCCGGTCGGCTCGTCACCGAAGATGATCTCGGGCCGGGCGGCGAGCGCCCGCGCCACCGCGACACGCTGCTGCTGGCCGCCGGACAGCTGGGTCGGCCGGTGCTTGAGCCGCCCGGCCAGCCCCACGGTGTCCACGACCCGCGCCAGCCACTCCTTGTCCGGCTTGCGGCCCGCTATGTCCATGGGCAGCGTGATGTTCTCGATCGCGTTCAGCGTCGGCAGCAGGTTGAACGCCTGGAAGATGAACCCGATCCGGTCCCGGCGCAGCTGGGTGAGCTTCTTGTCCTTCAGTCCGGTGATCTCGGTGTCGTCCAGGTGGATCTGCCCGGACGTGACGGTGTCGAGGCCGGCCAGGCAGTGCATCAGCGTGGACTTGCCGGACCCCGAGGGACCCATGATCGCGGTGAACTGCCCGCGGGCGATGTCCACGTCCACGTGGTCGAGGGCGACGACCCGGGTCTCCCCGGCCCCGTAGGCCTTCACGACCTGCCGCGCCCGCGCGGCAACGGCCGTACGCCCTCCAGTGCTCCCATGCCTGGGAATGGTCACGGCCGATGTCATGTCAAGTCTCCCATGTCGGTCATCAGGTGAGCCGCCGGTGCCGGCGGAGGATGGGTCGGAGGTGAGTCGACGACGGGTCAGCCCCTGCCGTCCGCGCTGTTGTGCTGCTGTACTGCCCGTGCTCTGTCCGTGCTGTTGTACTGCTCGCACTGTCCGTACTGCCCGCACTGCCCGTGCCCACGAGTCTGGCCGACCCGGGCGCCGGGCGCGCTGGTGTTCAGCGCACTCTTCCGCTGGGGAAAACCCCACCCCCACAAGTCCGGTGCGCCGCCCCCCAGCGGCGTAAAGCCAGGTTAAGGACGGCACCGGTCCCGTCTCGTCCTCCGACGGTACGAACCCTCCCCGAGCCGTAGTACGGAGGTACCCCTAGGGGCAGTCCTCCCGTCGGCGGAGCACACCTGGGGGGCCGCCTCCTCCCCCGACGCACCCGGCGTCCGCCCTCCCCCCGCCCCAGGCTCGGATGGGAAGCTGCTCCCGGCAGATGGATGCAGGGGGAAACGACACAGGGAGGAACCCGGGGTGGGCAGCACCAGACCGGCGGCACGCGACAGCGAACGGCACACCGTCACACACCGGCGCGGCGCGGTGGTCGCCGCCTTGATGCTGGCGATGGCGCTGGCGGCCCTGGACTCCACCATCGTCTCCACCGCCGTACCCCAGATCGTCGGCGACCTCGGCGGGTTCTCCGTCTTCTCCTGGCTGTTCTCCGGCTACCTGCTGGCCGTCACCGTCACCCTGCCCGTCTACGGCAAGCTCTCCGACACCTTCGGCCGCAAACCGGTCCTGGTCGCGGGCGCCGCGCTCTTCCTCCTCGGCTCCCTGCTGTGCGCGCTGGCCTGGAACATGGCCGCCCTCATCGCCTTCCGCGTGGTCCAGGGCCTGGGCGGCGGCGCCCTGCAGGGCACGGTGCAGACCCTCGCCGCCGACCTCTACCCGCTGGAGGAACGCCCGAAGATCCAGGCCCGGCTGTCCACGGTGTGGGCGGTGTCCGCGGTGGCGGGCCCCGGACTGGGCGGCGTCCTCGCCGCGTACGCCGACTGGCGGTGGATCTTCCTGGTCAACCTGCCCATCGGGGCCGTCGCGCTGTGGCTGATCGTCCGCCACCTCCACGAGCCGCAGCGGGAGACGCCCCCGGGGGCGCCCGGGGCCCGCCCCCGCGTCGACTGGGCGGGCGCGCTGGCGGTGTTCGCCTGCGGCGGCGCCCTGCTCACCGCGCTGGTGCAGGGCGGGGTGGCCTGGCCGTGGCTGTCGCCGCCCTCCCTCGCCCTCTTCGGCACCGGCCTGGTCCTGCTCGCCGCCGTGGTGGTGATCGAACGCCGGGCGGCGGAACCGATCATCCCCGGCTGGGTGTGGCGGCGGCGCACGATCGCCGCGGTCAACCTCGCGCTCGGCGCGCTGGGGCTGCTGATGGTGGCGCCGACGGTGTTCCTGCCGACGTACGCCCAGTCCGTGCTGGGCCTGGCCCCCGTCGCCGCCGGTTTCGTCCTGTCCGTCTGGACGCTGAGCTGGCCGGCGTCGGCGGCGCTGAGCCAGCACGTGTACCGCAGGATCGGCTTCCGCAACACCGCGATGCTCGGCATCGGCGCGGCCGCCCTGATCCTGGCCGCCTTCCCCCTCCTGCCCTACCCCGGCCGCGCCTGGCAGCCGACCCTGCTGATGCTGGTGCTCGGCGCCGCGCTCGGCCTGTTCCAGCTGCCGCTCATCGTCGGCGTGCAGTCGACGGTGGGGTGGTCGGAGCGGGGGACGGCGACCGCGTCCGTCCTGTTCTGCCGGCAGACCGGGCAGACCGTCGGCGCGGCCGTCTTCGGCGCGATCGCCAACGGCGTGCTGGCCGCCCGGCTCGGCGGCTCCGGCGACCTCGACTCGGTCACCCGCGCCCTCGAGGCGGGCACCGTCCCCGAGGCGACCCGCCGCGCCATCGCCGACGCCGTCCACGCCGTCTACCTGGGGGCGGCGGGCGCGGCGGCGCTGGCGTTCGCCGTCCTGCTCCTGCTGGCACCGCGGAAATTCCCCGTCCTCAAGGACTGACCCGCGCCTATGCTCACGCCATGGTGACTCTGGAACGGCTGCGCGCCGGCCACGCGGACGCGCTGTGGGCCTTCGAACGAGAGAACCGCGCGTACTTCGCCCGCTCCGTGCCCGACCGCGGAGACGCCTACTTCACCCCGGCCGGGTTCGCCGCACGCCACCGGGCCCTCCTGGCGGAGCAGCACGCGGGCGACTGCCACTTCCACGTCGTCCTGGACGACGACGGCCGCCTGGTGGGCCGCGTGAACCTGGTCGACGTGGCGGACGGCTCCGCCGAGCTCGGCTACCGCGTCGGCGAACGCGCCGCGGGCCGGGGCGTGGCGACGGCGGCCGTCGCCGAGGTCTGCCGGCTGGCCGCCGCCGACTACGGGCTCGTCTCCCTCACCGCGGTCACCACCCTCGACAACCCCGCCTCCCTGACCGTCCTGGCCCGCAACGGTTTCACGCGGGTGGCGGAGCTCCAGGTCGACGGCCGCCCCGGCGTCCGCTGTGTGCGCGGGATCCCCGGTCCGCCGGTCCCTGGTCCGCCGCCGGGCGAGGGGGCGGGCGGCGGCGCTACTCCCCCGCCCGCGCCGACAACGCGCTGAGCCGGCTGCGCGCCCGGTCCATCTGGGCCCGGACGACGTCCCAGCGTTCGCCGTGCTCACGCAGGACCCGTTCCGTCTCCCGCGTGATCCGTTCCTCGCGCACCCGTGCCTCGGCGAGCACCTCCGCCGCCCGGGCCCGTGCTTCCTCCGGCCGGCGCCGAGCCGCTTCCCGGGCCTCGGCCAGCTCCCGCTCCGCCTCGGCCAGCGCGTCCTCGGCCCGTGCCAGCAGCTCCGCGTGGTGCGCCTCCAGCGCCGCCGCCCGCTCCGCCTCGGCCCGCTCCTCGCGCGCCCACCGCTCGGCCTCCTCCCGGGACCGGACGGCGAGCATGTCCTCCGCGCGCCGCCGCGCCTCCCGCAGGACGGCCAGCGCCTCGCGGCGGCTCGCCTTCACCGCGCGCCGGGACGTGATCCGTACCTCGTCGGCCTCCGCGCGCGCCGCGAGCAGCCGTTGCCGAGCGTGTTCGTCGGCCTCGGCGCGTACGGCATCGGCGTACGCCTGCGCGGCCTCGCGTACGCCTGTCGCGTACGCCCGCGCTTCCTCCCTCACGCGCTCCGCCGCGCGCCGTGCGCCCTCCGAAACCGCGGCGGCCTCCTCCTGCACGAGCCGGAACACGCTCTGCGCGCGCTCCCCGAGCGTCTCGTACGTCTGCGGCGCGAGGCGCGACACCGCCTCCCGCAGCCGGGCCGCCTCCTCCTCCATCTCCCGGGCGAGCACGGTCAGCCGGGCCGCCCTCTCCCAGGCGGCGTCCCGCTCCGCGAAGAGAGCGTCGGCACAGGCGTCGACCTGCTCGGGACGGTAGCCGCGCCCCCGTACGGCCACGAAGCCGTGGGGCGACCCGGATGCGCTGCTCATGCGCACATCCTGAAGGATCAGACGTAAGTACCATAAACCGACACTCCGCACATCATCCGAACGCGGTCGGCCTCAGCCCTGGTCCCGGTCCTGGCCCCGGGAACGCCGGGGGGGCCGGGCCCGGTCGGCGTCACGCCCGACCGGCCCCGGCCCCTCGACATCCGTCGGCATCCCCCGGCGTCCGCCGGACTCCGTCAGCGACCGCGGGTCACAGCAACCCGTCCCACATCTGCTCCAGCAGCACCGACCACCAGCTCTCGGGCGAGCCGAGCGCCGCCGGGTCCAGGGCGGCCAACTGGGCCTGGAAGTCGACGGTCCAGCGGCCCGCCTGCTCCTGGTTCAGCCCGAACCTCAGCCGCCACATCCGCCCCAGCAGCGCCAGGCAGCGGGCGAACTCCGGCAGCCCGGTGTTCACGAACTGCGGCGGCACCGGCGTACCACCCGGCCCCGCCTCCACCGGCACCGCGACGATGTGCGCCGTGCCGTACTGCACACAGATCGCCTTGCCGAAGTCGCTGCCCACGACCAGGTACGAGCCCGCGTCCGGCGCCGGCTGCACACCCCGCTCGGCCGCCAGCTCCGCCAGCGTCGGCACCGGACGGCCCGGCTGGGCCTGCGCCCAGAAGAACGGGCCCATGTCCACCGGCAGGCCCGCCACCACCAGCGTGTGCGCCACGACCGGCGGCACTCCCTGCCGGGACACGGCCTGCTGCTCGAACCGGAAGATCCCCGGCCCGAACGCCCCCGCCAGCTCCTGCGCGACCGCCTCCGGCGGCACCGGCGGCAGCGCCTGCACCGGCGGCAGCGGCGCCCGCACCGGAGCCGGACGCGCCGGACCGTCGGCGACCTGGTGCAGCTCGCCCTGGTGCGCCAGCAGTTGCTGCATGCCCTGCTGCCGGCTCGCGTGATCCGTGCCGTACGGGGCGATCGACGTGATCCGCGCCTGCGGCCACTGCTCCCGGATCATCCGCGCGCAGTACGCCCCCGGCAGCTCACACGACTCCAGCTCCGTGTGCAGCTCCAGCACCTGGCCCGGCGGCACGTTCATGGCACGCAGCTCGTGGAAGATCTGCCACTCCGGGTGCGGCATGCCCGGCGCCGAACGCCGGATCAGCTGCTGCTCGGACCCGTCCTGCGCCCGGTAGCGCAACACGGCCTGGTAGCCCGGACCGACGGTCGGCTGCCCGACGGGCGGCTGCGGATAGCCGTACGCCGGAGACTGACCGGGCACGGGCCCGCCGGGCTGCGGCTGTCCCGGCGGAGGCATCGCACCGGGCTGAGGCACCACGCCGGACTGCGGCTGACCGGGCTGAGGCACCGCGCCAGGCTGAGGCTGCCCCGGCGGAGGCACCGCGCCAGGCTGAGGCATCACGCCAGGCTGCGGCTGACCGGGCTGAGGCACCGCGCCGGACTGCGGCTGCCCCGGCGGAGGCACCGCGCCGGGCTGAGGCATCACGCCAGGCTGCGGCTGACCGGGCTGAGGCACCGCGCCAGGCTGAGGTTGCCCAGGCGGAGGCATCGCACCGGGCTGAGGCATCACGCCGGACTGCGGCTGACCGGGCGGAGGCACCGCGCCGGACTGCGGCTGACCCGGCGGAGGCATCGCACCGGGCTGAGGCATCACGCCGGACTGCGGCTGACCGGGCGGAGGCACCGCGCCGGGCGGCATGGGCGGGGGCGCACCATGTCCGGCGGGAGCGCCGGGGGCCGGCGGAGGCGTGCCGGGAACCGGCGGCGGAGGCGGCGTGCCGGGTCCGCCCACCGGGGGCGCGGCCAGCATGGTGTCCGCATGGTGCACGGAACCCTGCCCGCCCGGTGCGCCACCCGGCCCGCCCGGCCCACCCGGAACGCCGGGCACACCAGGCGGCCCCGGAGGCTGCGGGGCACCGGGAACCCCGGAAGCACCCGGAACGCCAGGAGGTACAGAGGGCCCAGGAGGCCCAGGAGGCCCAGACGGCTGCGGAGCACCCGGAGTGCCAGGCATACCCGGACCCACAGGAGCCTCGGAAGGAACGGGAGGACCGGGAGGACCGGAAGGCTGCGGAGCTCCCGCCCCACCAGGCCCCTGCGGCCCCTCGGGCCCGGTCACCGAAACCACCTGCGTCGGTACGTAACCACCCACCGGAGCACCCGGGGCACTCGGAGTCCCCGGAACACCCGGCGGCGGAGGCGTCGGCGGCCCGGACATACCCTGCGGCGGCACGGCCGGCGTCGCAGGCACGGCCGGCGGTTCGTCGTCGGCATCGCCCGACGGCGACGCGGACACGGTCTCGGGCAGCGGAACGGAACGGTCGTCCTCGGCGTACGCACTGGTGTCCGTACCGGTCCAGGGCGTCGCCCCCGGCGGCACGACCGGCGCACCCGGCGCCGACACACCCCCACCGCCACCGCCACTACCGGCACCGGCATCTCCCGCACCGGAGCCCTCAGAGCCGCCCTCCTCCGCACCGCCACCCCGGCGATCCGAACCCCCCATCCGGTCCGCCGCCTCCTGCAACCACTCCGGCGGCGTCAGCAAGAACGACGTCTGGTTCAGGTCCACGCGCGCCGCGGGCGCCGCGGGCGCCGGCTCGTCCCCCGTGTCCGGACGGCCGTACTCCTCCTCGTACCGGCGGATCACCTCACCCACCGGCAGCGCCGGCCACAGCGTCGCCTCGCCGCTGTCCCGCGCGATCACCAGCCGCTGCGCGCCCCCGTCCGAACGCGGCCCGTCCGCCCGGTCCTCCGGCCACACCACGAACCCGAGCTCGAACTCCCGCACCCGCACCTCGCGGTGCTGGTACGCCGGCACGTCACCGTTGATCCATTCCTCGGCGCGCTCCTGCGCCTGCGCGAACGTCACCATCGCTCAGCTCACTCCCCGACCGAGGCCGCGGAAGCCGCGGAAGACTCAGAGGACCCGGACGCCCCGGAGGACCCAGAGGACCCAGAGGACCCGGAGGACCCGGAGGACCCGGAGGACCCGGAGGACCCGGAGGACCCGGAGGACCCGGAAGAATCGGCGGACACCGGCACCACGCGCGCGAAGCCCCCGTCCACCATCAGATTCGCCACCGTCTCCAGTTCCGGCGGGGAACCCGCCAGCCGCGACAGGAAGGCGTCGAAGTCCTCCCCGCACGGCAGCAGCAGCCGCTCCATCCGCTCCTCCGGCGTCCACGACGGATCCACGTCCCGCGCGTCGTCGTACGCGCAGAACCACACCGACCCGGCCCGGTCGCCCTTCACCTTCACGGCCAGCAACCCGCCCTGGACGAAGGCGACTCCCAGGTAATCCTTCGTCAGGTGGTCCCGCAGACACTTGTTGACGTACACCAGATCGTTGACGGCCGCCTCGTCCCGCACCGTGAAGAACGGCTGGTCCACCAGCAGCCCCAGCTCCGCGTCGAGCGCCGTCCCCACCGGCGCACACCCGCCCGCCGCCTTCAGGAACGACCGGTACGCACCCGGCAGCCGGTACCCGAGATCCTCCTCGACCCCCTGCACCTGCTGCTCCGTCACCGCCACGCCCGACTTCGGCAGCCCGAAGTGCGCCGGGCGCGTCTCCTGCAGCGGACGCGTCCCCCGCTTGCCCTGGTCGACGTGGGCGGTCGCGATCCCCCCGTGGTGCCGCAGCAACGCCTTCACCTCGACCGGAACCAGCTCCAGCCGCCGCGTGCCCGCCACGTGGTGCCACGTCCAGCCGTGCGGCGTCGCCACCGCCGCCACCGTGTCCCACAGCGCGTGCCCGCTCGCCGACAGCGCCGCGTTCGCCGACACGTAGTCCGTCAGCCGCAACTCGTCGACGCCGAAACCCTCCGGCGGGTCCGCGATCTCCACCGCCGCCCGCGCGTACGGCGAGAAATCGGGAAGACCGCGCTCGTCCACCCGCACCCCCCGCGGATGACGGGCCGCCCTGACCGGGTCCGGGAAATGCACGACCTGCCCGGCGTAGGCCGCGTTCGGCGGCACGGCTCGTCCACCGGCCTGGGGGCCGGGAGGTGCCCCCAGCCCGAGCCGACCTGTCGTCATGACGGTTGCCCCCTGCGGCATTCAGTACGGCCCGCAGAACCACCTCTGGCGCACCACGGCCCGTATCGACTGTCACGTCTAGCTGTAGCTGACTGGAAGGCGGTCCACCCCACTCGGCGTCCCACCGCCCCCGGGCCCCGCGCATCACCGCACGGCCCGCGGTGACGACAGCCTATGCGGTGCGACGACACCGGTCACCGGCACGGCCACCGGCCCCCACCACCACCGTGACCGGCCGTCACCCGACCGTGACAGCCTGCTCGAACACCAGCGCGTCACCCTGCCCCAGCTTCCGCACCGGCCACGCCATTTGGCACCCTGTGACCTCCGGGGGGATGCTCAGGAGGGGAAGACGATCATGAGCGTGACGCACACGAGACCACACACGGGACCGCACACGGGCCGCACCGGCGACCCCCGCGTCGGCTGGAGCGCCACCGACGCCCCCCACGCCCCCACCCTCCGCCACCGCCGCGACGGCATACTCCCCACCGTCGCCGCCGCCCTCTCCGTCCGCGGCACCACCCTCACCGGCACCGCCGCCCGCGGCGACACACCCCCCGCACTCCACCCCCTCGTCCAGGACTTCCTCGACACCCTCACCAGCGGCCAGCGCGACCGCTTCACCGGCCGCTGCGCCGAGACCATCCTCATCTCCCGGCACATCACCGCCGCCGACGCCGCCCGCAGCAAACGCGCCAGCCGCAGGCCCATGACCAACGGCGAAGCCCGCAAAGCCCTCAAACACGCCAAACTCACCGCCCGCCGCATCCGCGAGGACGGCGACCCCCTCCACGGCAGCTTCGCCGCCCCCTGCCGCGCCTGCACCGCCCTCAGCGCCCACTTCGGCGTCCGCATCGTCGACCCCGCGGCCGGCACCTGACCACCACCCCCACGCCCCGCGGCCGGCACCTGACCACCACACCCGCGCCCCGCACCCGGGAACCACCCGCACCACCACATCACCGCACGACGAACGAAGGGCAGATGCACACCGACCGCACCTCGACCACGCGCTTCCCCGTCCCCGTCGACGCCGCCCTGCGCGCCGCCGGCTGGCAACCCGGACGCTGGGACATCAAACAGGCCGAGATCTGGGCCGACACCCTGCGCGACCACACCTCACCCGCCGGACACCGCCACACCGTCTTCCCCGCCGCCGTGGAAGCCTGGGCCGAATTCGGCGGCCTCACCATCACCCCCACCGGCCCCGGCCGCCAGATCGCCCCCGCGGCCCTCCACCTCGACCCCCTGCACGGCCTCCACCTCGCCCGCACCCTCGGCGACCTCGGCCGCGCCCTCGACACCCAGGTCAGCCCCCTCGGCACCGAGACCGACACCCAGGCCCTGCTCGCCATCGACGCCGAAGGCCGCGTCTACGCCCTCGACCACACCGGCGACTGGTACCTCGGCCCCGACTTCGACCAGGCCCTCACCACCCTCGTCACCGGCATCCAGCCCGTACGCCTCACCGCGGGCTGACCCCCACCGCCCCCACCGGCCCCCACGACGCCCCCACCACTACGGCGCCGGAATCACCGCCGACACCCGGAAGCCCCCCGCCTCCGTCGGCCCCGACACGAACACCCCGCCCAGCGCGACGACCCGCTCCCTCATCCCCACCAGACCATTGCCACCCGACGGCAACCGCGCCGACGACGCCGACGAACCCTCCGGCGGCGGCTCGTTCTCCACCTGCATCGCGATCTCCGACGCCCGGTACGCCAGCCGCACGTGCGTCTTCGCCCCCGCCGCGTGCTTGTGGACGTTCGTCAGCGCCTCCTGCACCACCCGGAACGCCGTCTGCTCCACCTCCGCCGCACACGACCGCGCCTCACCCTCCACGGACAGATCCACGACCATCCCCGCCGCCGCCGACTGCCCGACCAGCTCCTCCAGCTCGGCCAGACACGGACCGCCCTCCTCCACGGCCGCCCGCGACGCCGCCGCGGCGGCCGCCGCCCCCACCGCCGCCAGCGGCGGCGCCGACACCGCCCGCTCCCGGGGCTCCGCCCCACCACTGCGCAGCACCCCGAGCATCTCCCGCAACTCGGTCAGCGCCTGCCGCCCCATGTCCCCCACCAGCGCGGCGTTCTTCACCGCCTTCTCCGGGTCCTTCCGCGCCACCGCCTGCAACGCCGCCGCGTGCACCACCATCAGACTCACCCGGTGCGCGACGACGTCGTGCATCTCCCGCGCGATCCGCGTCCGCTCCTCGCTCCTGGCCCACTCGGCCCGCTCCTCGGCCCGCTCCGCCAGCAGCTGAAGCTCCCGCTCCAGGCTGTCCGCCCGCTCCCGCAGGCTCTCCATCAGCCGCCGCCGCGCCCCCACGTACAGCCCCAGCAGCACCGGAGGCGCCGTCAGCCCCAGCGACGCGGTGACCGACGCGAACGGCACGAACCAGTCCCCGAGGTCCAGCTCCCCCCGCGCCATGTCCTGCCGCACCCGCACGAACATCACGATCATCGTGCCCAGCAGCGACATCCCCGCCAGCGCGCCGATGATCCGGCGCGGCAGCTCGGAGGCCGCCAGCGTGTACAGGCCGACGATGCCCATCAGGAAACCCATCTGGGCCGGCGTGACCGCGATCGCCACCAGCACCACCGCGATCGGCCACTGCCGCCGCACCAGCAGCACAGAACCGGCCAGCAGCCCGAACACCACCCCCGCCGCCACCGGGACCCCCGCGTCCCGGGCGAACGGAACCCCCTCCGCCGCGCACTCCAGCGCGGACACCACGGCCAGCCCGGCATCGAGCACGGCCCCCCGCCGCCTGGCCCACCACCACGGCCCTCCCCGGGCCGTCACATGGTCTTCCCCCGTCGTGGTCATGTCTCCAGCCTACGGGCGCGGGGTGCGGCTTTTCCGGCGAGTTTCCCCCACCGGACCACCACAGTCCGTGACAACTCCGCAGGCGAAACGAACCGATTTCCCCCGAACTGCTGAACCGCACACCGTTCGACCCCGGACCCCATCATTCCGCCCGGACGGTATGCCCATGGCACGTGCAACCGGCAAATACGCCGACTTCGAGGGACTGCGGGAACGGGCGGTGGCCCTGCGCCGGGCGGGCTACAGCCTCCGCCAGATCCGCGACGAACTGAAGATCTTCAACAACGACCTCCTCAACAAGCTGCTCAAGGGCGAGCCGCCGCCCCCGTGGACGAAGCGCCCGAACGCGAAGGACGACCTGCGGGAGAGGGCGCGGGAGCTCCGGCTCCAAGGCTGGACCTACGACCGGATCGAGGCGGAGCTGGGCTGCTCCCGCAGCTCGGTCTCGCTGTGGGTGCGGGACCTGCCGAAGCCAGAGCGCAAGCGCAGCCCCGCGGAAGCGGCCACGATCGCCCGGCGGGGCTGGGAAGCGAAGCTGCGGATCCGCGAGGAGGAACGTCAGCGCACCAAGGAGGCCGCCAAGCAGGCTGTCGGCAAATTGTCATCCCGCGAACTGTTCTTGCTGGGCGTCGGCCTGTACTGGGCGGAAGGCGGAAAGGACAAGCCGTACGACCGCCGCGAGAACGTCACCTTCGTCAACAGCGACCCCGGCATGATCAGGGTCTTCCTGGCCTGGCTGGACCTGCTGGGAGTCGAGCGCGAGCGCCTCCGGTTCACCGTCATGATCCACGAGTCTGCGGACGTGGCGGGCGCCGAACGATACTGGGCCGGTCTCGTCGGTGCCGACCGCTCCGCGTTCAACAAGACCACACTCAAGAAGCACAACCCGAAGACGGTGCGCAAGAACGTCGGCGACTCCTACCGGGGGTGCCTCGTGATCAAAGTCCTGAAGGGTGCCGAGCTGTACCGTCGCATCGAAGGCTCTTGGTACGGCATAGTGTTGGGTGCCGACTCGGCGACCTGACCGAATGTCCGGTTTGGTCGAGTTTCATCCCCCATGGTGTAATCAGGCAGCACTGAGGGTTTTGGTCCCTTAAGTTCAGGTTCGAATCCTGATGGGGGAGCTGCCATGTCCGGGCCCTGACCGTCACGTCGGGGCCCGCACCCATACCCCCCACAAAACCCCCCGGTATCCTGCGGATGTCCAACCCCACCCCATAAGCCGAAGGGCATCCCGTGAGCGCCAACCGCCCGGCAGCCGTCGTCGTTCTCGCAGCGGGTGAGGGCACCCGTATGAAGTCGGCCACGCCGAAGGTCCTGCACGACATCTGTGGCCGTTCCCTGGTGGGCCACGTCCTCGCCGCCGCCGGCGAGCTGGAGCCGGAGAACCTGGTCGTGGTCGTGGGTCACGCCCGCGAGCAGGTCACCGCGCACCTCGCCGAGGTCGCCCCCGGCGTCCGTACCGCCGTGCAGGCGCAGCAGAACGGCACCGGGCACGCCGTGCGGATGGCGCTGGAGGAGCTCGGCGGGTCGGTCGACGGGACCGTGGTCGTGGTCTGCGGTGACACCCCGCTGCTGACGGGTGAGACGCTGCGGTCGCTGGCCGCCACGCACTCCGCCGACGGCAACGCGGTGACCGTGCTGACGGCCGAGGTGCCGGACGCGACCGGTTACGGCCGGATCGTGCGGGACGAGGTCTCGGGTGCGGTGACGGCGATCGTGGAGCACAAGGACGCGTCGGACGCGCAGCGGTCGATCCGGGAGATCAACTCGGGTGTGTTCGCGTTCGACGGGCGGCTGCTGGCCCGGGCGCTGGGGGAGGTCCGTACGGACAACAGCCAGGGCGAGGAGTATCTGACGGACGTCCTGGGGATTCTGCGGGAGGCCGGTCACCGGGTGGGTGCCTGTGTGGCGGGTGATTACCGTGAGATCGCGGGGATCAACAACCGGGTGCAGCTCGCGGAGGCGCGGCGGATTCTGAACGACCGGTTGCTGGAGCGGGCGATGCTGTCCGGGGTCACGGTGGTGGATCCGGCGACCACGTGGGTGGACGTGACCGTGACCTTCGAGCAGGACGTGCTGGTCCATCCCGGTACGCAGTTGCACGGTGCGACGCATCTGGCGGCGGGTTGCGAGGTGGGTCCGAACGCGCGGCTGACGGACACGCGGGTGGGTGCCGGGGCGCGGGTGGACAACACGGTGGCTCTGGGGGCGGAGGTCGGCGCGGAGGCGACGGTGGGTCCGTACGCGTATCTGCGGCCGGGGACGCGGCTGGGGGTCAAGGGCAAGATCGGTACGTACGTCGAGACGAAGAACGCGACGATCGGTGAGGGCACGAAGGTGCCGCATCTGTCGTATGTCGGTGACGCGACGATCGGTGAGTACACGAACATCGGGGCGGCGAGTGTGTTCGTGAACTATGACGGACAGGACAAACATCACACGACGGTCGGTTCTCACTGCCGTACGGGTTCGGACAACATGTTTGTGGCTCCTGTCACGATCGGGGACGGCGCGTACACCGCCGCCGGCTCGGTGATCACGAAGGACGTGCCGCCCGGTTCGCTGGCCGTGGCCCGCGGTCAGCAGCGGAATATCGAGGGCTGGGTGGCTCGTAAGCGTCCTGGGAGCGCGGCCGCGAAGGCGGCCGAGGCGGCGTCCCGGGAGCCGGGCGGCGAAGGCTGACCGGAAACCGGTGCGTCGATCTGGGCGTACCGTGATAAGTGCACATCGCGTGCACACCCGCACCCCACCAGCTGAGACGGCCTCCCGCGTGCTGCGGGGACGGCTTGGCTCGATCCAGCTGCGACACCTCTGAGGAGAAAGTCTGTGACCGGGATCAAGACGACCGGCGAGAAGAAGATGATGTTCTTCTCCGGCCGCGCCCACCCCGAGCTTGCCGAGGAGGTCGCCCACGAGCTGGGTGTCGGGGTCGTCCCGACGAAGGCCTTCGACTTCGCCAACGGCGAGATCTATGTGCGGTATCAGGAGTCGGCCCGTGGTGCGGACTGCTTCCTGATCCAGAGCCACACGGCTCCGATCAACAAGTGGATCATGGAGCAGTTGATCATGATCGACGCGTTGAAGCGCGCGTCGGCCCGCTCCATCACCGTCATCGTGCCGTTCTACGGTTACGCGCGGCAGGACAAGAAGCACCGGGGGCGTGAACCGATCTCGGCGCGTCTGATCGCGGACCTGATGAAGACGGCCGGTGCGGACCGGATCCTGGCGGTGGATCTGCACACGGACCAGATCCAGGGCTTCTTCGACGGTCCGGTGGACCACCTGTTCGCGCTGCCGCTGCTGGCGGACTACGTGGGTGCGAAGGTGGACCGGGAGAAGCTGACGGTGGTGTCTCCGGACGCGGGCCGGGTGCGGGTCGCGGACCGCTGGTGCGACCGGCTGGGCGCGCCGCTGGCGATCGTGCACAAGCGCCGTGACAAGGACGTGGCGAACCAGGTGACGGTGCACGAGGTCGTCGGTGATGTGAAGGGCCGGATCTGTGTGCTGGTCGACGACATGATCGACACGGGTGGCACGATCTGCGCCGCGGCGGACGCGCTGTTCGCGCATGGTGCGGAGGACGTCATCGTGACGGCGACGCACGGTGTGCTGTCGGGTCCGGCGGCGGACCGGCTGAAGAACTCGAAGGTGAGCGAGTTCGTGTTCACGAACACGCTGCCGACGCCGAACGAGCTGGAGCTGGACAAGATCACGGTGCTGTCGATCGCGCCGACGATCGCGCGTGCGGTGCGTGAGGTGTTCGAGGACGGTTCGGTGACGAGCCTGTTCGACGAGCAGTAAGGGTTCTTCCCGACGGGCCCCGGGGGTTCCGGGGCCCTGGGGGTTCCGGGGCCCTGGGGGTTCCGGGGCCCTGGGGGTTCCGGGGCCCTGGGGGTTTCTGGGCCCAGGGGGTTCCGGGGCCCTGGGGGTTCCGGGGCCCTGGGGGTTTCTGGGCCCAGGGGGTTCCGGGGCCCTGGGGGTTCCGGGGCCCGGTTGATCGTTTTGGGTACGGCCTTCCTCTCCGAGTAGACTGCTGCAGTTGCTCGGCGAGGGAGGCCGTACTGCTTCGGAAGAGGCTCGTACGGCGGTCCGTAATCGACGCGCTCTTCGTAGCAGGCCGTTCGTGGCCGGGTGACCACGTCCGTTTCTGATTTCTGCGAGGAGTGATCATGTCCGAGGTGAAGATCGCCGCCGAGACGCGCACCGAGTTCGGCAAGGGTGCCGCGCGTCGTATCCGCCGTGACAACAAGGTTCCGGGTGTGCTGTACGGGCACGGTTCGGACCCGCTGCACCTGACGTTCCCGGGCCACGAGCTGCTGCTGGCGCTGCGTACGCCGAACGTGCTGATCGCGCTGGACATCGACGGCAAGACGAACGAGCTGGCGATCCCGAAGGCCGTGCAGCGCGACCCGCTGAAGGGCTTCCTGGAGCACGTCGACCTGCAGCTGGTGCAGCGCGGCGAGACGGTCACGGTCGAGGTTCCGGTGCACACCGAGGGCGAGCTGGCCCCGGGCGGCAACCTGCTGGAGCACCTGCTGGACACCGTGACGGTCGAGGCCGAGGCCACGCACATCCCGGAGTCGGTGACCGTCTCCGTCGAGGGTCTGACCGCGGGTGACACGGTCCACGCCAAGGACATCAAGCTGCCGAACGGCACGAAGCTCGCGGTGGACGGCGAGACCGCCGTTCTCCAGGTCGTGACCGGTCAGGTCGAGGCCCCGGCCGAGGGCGAGGGCGAAGAGGCCGCCGAGGCCTGAGCCGCTGCTCGCTGAGGGCCGCCGAGGCTCGCAGGCATCGTTTCGCCGGCCGCTGTTCCCGTGGGGGACAGCGGCCGACGCGTATGAAGGAGACATGGACGTGACGACCGACGCGGGTGCTCCCTGGCTGATCGCGGGTCTCGGCAATCCCGGTCCGGAGTACGCCGCCAACCGGCACAACGTCGGTTTCATGGTGGTGGATCTGCTGGCGGAGCGGATGGGGGGGCGGTTCAAGCGGCACGGCAAGGCTCAGGCGCAGGTGGTCGAGGGCCGGATCGGTCCGCCGGGGCCGGCCGGTCGGCGGGTGGTGCTGGCGAAGCCGATGTCGTACATGAACCTGTCGGGTGGTCCGGTGAACGCGCTGCGGGACTTCTACAAGGTGCCGCCGGCGCATGTGGTGGCCGTGCACGACGAGCTGGACATCGACTACGGGGTGCTGCGGCTGAAGCTGGGCGGCGGGGACAACGGGCACAACGGGCTGAAGTCGATCACGAAGGCGCTGGGGGCGGAGTACCACCGGGTGCGGGTCGGGATCGGGCGTCCGCCGGGGCGGATGCCGGTGGCGGATTTCGTGCTGAAGGACTTCTCGTCGGCGGAGCGCAAGGAGCTGGACTGGTTCGTGGACCGGGCGGCGGACGCGGTGGAGTGTCTGGTGACGGAGGGCCTGGAGCGGGCGCAGAGCGCGTACAACTCCTGACGTTTCCCCCAGCGAGGTTGACCGGGTGTGCAGGTATGGCCAAGGATCGCGGCCATGCCTTCTGCGGTGGTCTCTTTCGGGCGGGTCGCGGCGATGGGCACGGTGACCGTGCTGATCCTGATCGCCGGTGTGTGGGCGTCCTGGGGCTCGGCGCAGCACGTGATGCTGACCAAGGGGCGCGAGCAGGGCGCGGTCGAGGTGGCGCGGTGCGGCGGCGGGACGTGTGAGGGTCCCTATACGCCGGTGTCGGTGGGGTCGCAGCCGCGGGAGCGGGTCGTGCTGGAGGATTCGGTGGCCGTCGCGGAGGGGGAGAGGTACGCGGTGGTGCTGAAGCCGGGCGGGGACGAGGCCGTGCGGTCCGGTCCCGCCGGGGTGCTGTACGCGTGGGTGCCGCTGGGTGGTGCCCTGCTGCTGGCGGCGGTCGTGGTGGCGGGCGGTCTGCGGCGGACCCGGGCGGCGTGGGTGTTGGCGGGGTCGGCTTTCGCGCTGGTCACGGCGGCTTTCGCGGCCGTGTGAGGGGTTCGGGGCGCTCGCCGTTTGCGAGGGTTTTGTGTGTTGCCTGTTCGTGATTGACGAGTGGCCGGTCCGGGCCGGAAGCTGAACCGCCCCCTCCACATCTTCCGTTCACTTCTCGAAGATGGATTTCTGCTTCATGCGAATTCTCACTCGCGCCGGCGTTCTCGTCTGCGCGTCCTCGGCCGCGCTGCTGCTCGCGCCCGCCGCCCACGCCACCGCGCCGGGCGACAACGGGACGGTCAAGATCCACGATGCCGCCACCGGCGAGGAGCTGCGGCGCAACGAGCCGCACGTCTGCACGTTCTACCTGGATGCCTTCGGCTTCGACGGCGGCCAGCGGGTCGACTGGCACATCGAGGCCTGGGCCCCGACGGCCGCCGTCAAGGGCGAGACGGTCAAGGCCGGTTCCCTGACCCTGGACGCCGAGGGTCACGGCCGGACGGACGACCTGTCGCTGCCCGACGGGCACTACAAGCTGTTCTGGAACTTCGACGGGGAGAAGGGCTCCGCCAAGCACAAGGTGTTCTGGACGGACTGCGCGGAGCCGGAGGGGGCCGGTGAGGCGCCCGGCACCCCGGAGGCACCGCCGTCGTCCCCGCCGGCCACCGCGGACGCACCGCCGGCGTCCCCGGCCCCGTCCGATTCCTCTGCCCCGTCCGGCACCCCGGTGCCGTCCGACGCCCCGGCCTCCTCCGGCACCCCGTCCTCCTCCGGTTCCTCGGCCCCGGCCGCCGCCTCGGTACCGTCCGCATCCGCGTCCGCGTCCCCGCAGGGCGGCCTCGAGGGCGACCTGGCCGAGACCGGCAGCGGCGCCCCGGTGGGCCTGCTGTCGGCCGCGGCGGCGGCGCTGGTCGCGGCGGGCGGTTACCTGGTGTTCCGGCGCCGCAAGGCCGCCCGCGGCTGACCCCGCACGGCGCGAGCGCACGAGAAGGGGGTGCCCCGGGCCCGTACGGAGCCCGGGGGCACCCCCCTTTCGCGCGCGGGCGCGGTCAGCCGGTGTTGCGCAGGCCGGCGGCGACGCCGTTGACGGTGAGCAGCAGGGCCCGCGCGAGCAGCGGGTCGGGCTGCTCGCCCGCGGCGGCGGCGTCGCGCTGGCGCTTGAGCAGGGCGACCTGGAGGTAGGAGATCGGGTCGAGGTAGGCGTCGCGGATGGCGAAGGTCTGCTTGAGCACGGGCTGGGCGTCGAGCAGTTCCTCCTCACCGGTGACGCCGAGGACCTCGCGCACGGTCAGCTCGTGTTCGGCGCGGATGGTGTCGAAGACGTGCCGCAGCTCCTCGGGCACCAGGGTCTCCACGTAGTGGGCGGCGATCCGCAGGTCGGTCTTGGCCAGCGTCATCTCGACGTTGGAGATGAAGTTGCGGAAGAAGTGCCACTGCCCGTACATCTCCTCCAGCACGGTGTCCAGGCCCGCCTCGCGCAGCGCCTTGAGACCGGAGCCGACGCCGAACCAGCCGGGCACGATCTGCCGGGACTGGGTCCAGCCGAACACCCACGGGATGGCGCGCAGGCCGTCGAGCGAGACGCCGGAGCCGGGGCGGCGGGAGGGCCGCGAGCCCAGGTGCAGGTCGGCGAGCTGGTCCACGGGCGTCGAGGCGAGGAAGTACGTCGGCAGGTCCGGGTCCTCGACCAGGCGGCGGTAGGCGGCGTGGGCGGCGTCGGAGACGACGTCCATGGCGGCGTCCCAGCGGGCGAGGGCCTCGGTGGACTGGCGGGGCGCGGTGTGCAGGGCGGACGCCTGGAGGGTGGCGGCGACCGTCAGTTCCAGGTTCTCCCGGGCGAGGGAGGGGATGAGGTACTTGTCGGAGATGACCTCGCCCTGCTCGGTGACCTTGATCTCGCCCTCCAGGGTGCCCCAGGGCTGGGCGAGGATCGCGTCGTGGGTGGGGCCGCCGCCGCGGCCGACGGTGCCGCCGCGGCCGTGGAAGAGGCGCAGGCGCACCCCGTAGCGGTGGGCGACGTCGCGCAGGCGGCGCTGGGCGCGGTGGATCTCCCACTGGCTGGTGGTGATGCCGCCGAACTTGGAGGAGTCGGAGTAGCCGAGCATGACCTCCTGGACGTCGCCGCGCAGGGCCACGAGCCTGCGGTACGACGGGTCGGAGAGCATGTCCTCCAGGATGGTGTCGGCGGCCTTGAGCTCGTCGGTGGTCTCCAGCAGCGGCACGATGCCGATCTTGGCCCAGCCGGCGTGGAGGTCGATGAGGCCGGCCTCGCGGGCGAGGACGGCGGCGGCGAAGACGTCGTCGGCGCCCTGGCACATGGAGATGATGTACGACTCGACGACCTCGGGGCCGAAGACCTCCAGGGCCCGCTTGACGGTATGGAAGACGCCGAGGGTCTTCTCGCCGGCGGCGTCCACCGGTGCCGGGCTCGGCGCCAGGGGCCTGCGGGAGCGCAGTTCCTTGGCGAGGAGCTTGGCGCGGTACTCGCGGGGCATGTCGGCGTAGCGCCAGGACTCCTCGCCGAGGCGGTCGAAGAGCTGGCCGAGGGCGTGGTGGTGGGCGTCGGCGTGTTCGCGGACGTCCATGGTGGCGAGCTGGAGGCCGAAGGCGGCCAGGGTGCGGATGGTGCGGGCGAGGCGTCCGTCGGCGAAGAGGCCGCCGCGGTGCTCGCGCAGGGAGGTCTGGATGATGCGCAGGTCGGCGAGGAGCTCGGCGGTGCCGAGGTAGTCGCGGCCCGGCTCGTGCGGGGTGCCCTTGGCCAGGCGCTGCTTGGTGTTCTCCAGCTTCTGCCGGATGCAGGTGGCCTTGAGCCGGTAGGGCTCCTCTGCGTTGAGGCGCTTGTAGCGGGGGCTGATCTCGGGCAGCCGCTCCAGGTCGGCCTGGAGGGAGGTGAGCAGTTCCTCGGTGGCGCCGGTGTAGCGGATGGAGTTGGACAGCAGGCCGCGCAGCTCGTCGATGGTCTCCAGCGCGTCGTTGATGCCGTGCTCGTGCTGGAGGATCAGGACGTCCCAGGTGACCTGGGGGGTGACGTTGGGGTTGCCGTCGCGGTCGCCGCCGATCCAGGTGCCGAAGCTGAGGGGGCGGGTGTCGTCGGGGAGCTTGACGCCGACGCGCTCCAGTTCGGCGGTGAGGTCCTCCAGGACGTCGCCGACGGCGCCGGCGTGGAGTTCGTCGAGGTAGTAGATGGCGTTGCGGGCCTCGTCGGCCGGCTCGGGGCGGACGACGCGCAGTTCGTCGGTCTGCCAGATGAGGTCGATGTTCTCGGCCAGCCGGGTGTCGAGGCGGCGCCGGTCGGACTCCAGGACGGGGGTGTCCAGGAGGGCGGCGATGCGGCGCAGCTTGTTGAGGACGGAGCGGCGGGCGGCCTCGGTGGGGTGGGCGGTGAAGACGGGGCGGACGTTGAGGTTGGCGACCGTGGCGCGCAGGTGCTCGGGGTCGGCGTCCTTGAGCCGGTCGGCGGTGCGGGCGATCAGGCCGCCCTCGGCGGCGCGCCGGGCGCGCAGTTCGCGTCCGCGGTGGACCTGTTCGGTGACGTTGGCGAGGTGGAAGTAGGTGGAGAAGGCGCGGACCAGCTTGGCCGCGGTCTCCAGTTCGGTGCCGCGCAGCAGTTCGGCGGCGGCTTCTCCGTCCTCGCGGGTGAGGCGGCGTACCTTCTCGACGAGTTCCAGCAGCTCGGGGCCCTCCTGCCGTACGAGGGTCTCTCCGAGGAGGTCGCCCAGGCGGCGGATGTCGGCGCGCAGCTCGCTGCTGGTCGTCGTGGACCGCGTTGTCAGGTCGTCGGCACTGCTCACAGGTGCGGCTCCTTGCAGTGTTGAAGCTCGTCTGGGAGGGGTACCCGGACGGACGTCTCGCACGGCGGGCGCCGCTTACGGGCCGGACGTCCGGGAAGAAAACTTCAGAGCGGACCGCGCTGTCCGACCGGTTCCAAGTCTAGGTGTCGAGTGGGGCGCGCAGGCTCGTGGGCTCTTGCCGCCGGGCGTCGCGCTGACATACTTACGACGCCGTAGGTTACGGGACCGTAGGAAACGGGCACGGTTTCCCCGCGCGGCACTTCCACAACCTCGACCCCACAGGGGACGCGTATGACCACAAGCTCCGAAGTGATCGAAGAGGCGCCGAAAGCGCCCGACGACACCTCCACGCCCTCCGCCACGCTGGGCGGTGAACAGAAGCGGACGATCGAGCAGGTCACGCTGCTGCTGTTCATCACCGTCCCGTTCCTCGCGCTGCTGGCGGCGGTGCCGCTGGCGTGGGGGTGGGGGGTGAGCTGGCTGGACCTCGGGCTGCTGGTGTTCTTCTACTTCCTGGGCTGCCACGGCATCACCATCGGTTTCCACCGCCACTTCACCCACGGCTCCTTCAAGGCGAAGCGCCCTCTGAAGATCGCGCTGGCGATCATGGGGTCGATGGCGGTCGAGGGGCCGCTGGTGCGCTGGGTCGCCGATCACCGCAAGCATCACAAGTTCTCCGACCACGAGGGTGACCCGCACTCGCCGTGGCGGTACGGCGAGACGGTCCCGGCCCTGATGAAGGGCCTGTGGTGGGCCCACATCGGCTGGATGTTCGACGAGGAGCAGACCCCGCAGGACAAGTACGCGCCGGACCTGATCAAGGACCGGACGCTGCGGCGGATCTCCCGCCAGTTCGCCCTGTGGACGGCGGTGTCCCTGCTGCTGCCCCCGCTGATCGGCGGTCTGGTCACCATGTCGTGGTGGGGGGCGTTCACCGCGTTCTTCTGGGGGTCGCTCGTCCGGGTGGCGTTGCTGCACCACGTGACGTGGTCGATCAACTCGATCTGCCACGCGGTCGGCAAGCGGCCGTTCAAGTCGCGTGACCGTTCGGGCAACGTGTGGTGGCTGGCGATCCTGTCGTGCGGCGAGTCCTGGCACAACCTGCACCACGCCGACCCGACCTCCGCGCGGCACGGTGTGGAGCGCGGCCAGCTGGACTCCTCCGCCCGTCTGATCCGCTGGTTCGAGCAGCTGGGCTGGGCGTACGACGTGCGCTGGCCGTCGCGTTCGCGCATCGACGCCCGCCGCACCGACGAGGAAGGCGGCTCCCGGCGCGGGAAGGAAACCGTCAAGGCGGCATGATGGTCGCTGTGGCGACCGACTCCAGCACCCCCAGCAACGACAAGCCGCGGCGTACGCGCCGCACCCGGATGACCGGTGCCGAGCGCCGCCAGCAGCTGCTGGAGATCGGTCGCACCCTCTTTGCGGCGAAAGGTTTCGAGGGCACCTCGGTGGAGGAGATCGCGGCGAAGGCCGGGGTCTCCAAGCCGGTGGTCTACGAGCACTTCGGCGGCAAGGAGGGCCTGTACGCGGTGGTGGTGGACCGCGAGATGCGGTGCCTGCTGGACATGGTGACCGGCTCGCTCACCGCGGGCCACCCCCGTGAGCTGCTGGAGCAGGCGGCGTTCGCGCTGCTGGACTACATCGAGGAGTACACGGACGGGTTCCGCATCCTGGTCCGCGACTCCCCCATCCCCCAGTCGACGGGGTCCTTCGCCTCGCTCATCTCGGACATCGCCACCCAGGTGGAGGACATCCTCGGCAAGGAGTTCAAGAGCCGCGGCTTCGACCCGAAGCTGGCCCCGCTGTACGCGCAGGCGCTGGTGGGGATGGTGGCGCTGACCGGCCAGTGGTGGCTGGACGTGCGCAAGCCGAAGAAGGCGGAGGTGGCGGCCCATCTGGTGAACCTGGCGTGGCACGGGCTGGACGGGCTGGAGCCCCGGCCGCGGCTGATAGGGCACCGCAAGTCCTGACCGGGGTCTCACTCCCCGAGGGGCTCCAGGAACTCCAGCCGGTTGCCGACCGGATCCTCGGAGTAGAAGCGCCGGTGGCCCGGCAGGGTGTCGTCCCAGGTCACCGGCGCGCCGTGGGTGCTCAGGCGCCCGGCGTACTCCTCGATGCCGGTGACCCGCAGCCCCGGGTGGGCCTTCTTCGCGGGCCGGAATCCCTCGTGCTCGACGCCCAGGTGGAGCTGGACGGCACCGGCCCGGAACCAGCAGCCGCCGCGGGCGGCGAGCGCGGGCGGCTTGGAGATCTCCGTCATGCCGAGGACATCGGTGTAGTAGGCGCGCAGCCGGTCCTCGGAGCCGGGGGGCGCGGCGAGCTGGACGTGGTCGACGGCGGTGATCATCGGGTCTCCTCGGTCAGTGGGACGCTTCCCTGTGCGCGACGGCGAAGATCCTCCGGAACGGGAACGGCGTGCCGTGCGGTCCGGCCGGGTAGGCGGCCCGCAGCGCGGCCCGGTACTCGGCGAGGAAGGCGTCCCGTTCCTCCGGGTCGCCGGCCAGTGCCGTCAGCACGGGCCGCAGTCCGGTCCCCTTCACCCAGTCCAGTACGGGGTCCTCGCCCGTCAGCAGGTGGACGTAGGTGGTCTCCCACACGTCGGCGGTGCAGCCGAGGGCGGTGAGGTGGTCCAGGTAGGCGGCCGGGGTGAGGACGGCGTCGCCGTGGCGCAGGACGCCGGCGAGGCGGGCGCGCCGGCGCGGGGCGTGGGCGAGGTCCCGCATCAGGCGGTGGCTGGGGGCGTCGAAGTTGCCGGGCATCTGGAAGGCGAGGGTGCCGCCGGGGGTGAGGGCGTCGATCCAGGCGGGGAACAGCCCGGCGTGGCCCGGCACCCACTGGAGGGTGGCGTTGGAGACGATCAGGTCGTACGGCTCGGCGGGCGTCCAGGTGCCCACGTCGGCGTGGACGAAGTCCAGCCGGCCGCCGCCCGGGGTGGGGCCGGCGTACGCGGCGGCCCGGGCGAGCATCTCGGGGGAGTTGTCGTAGCCGGTGATGCGGGCGGTGGGCCAGCGGGCGGCGAGCAGGGCGGTGACGTTGCCGGGGCCGCAGCCGAGGTCGGCGATGCGGGGCGCCCGCGCGGGGAGGTCCGGGACGCGGGCCAGGAGGTCGGCGAAGGGGCGGGCGCGGTGGTCGGCGTGGCGGAGGTACTGGGCGGGGTCCCACACAGGATCGGCCATGCCGTCAGCTTCCCAGCCATCTATCTTGACGTCAAGAGACTTCATGTCGACACAACCACTACACTGATCGTATGGAGGACGAGGTCGATCGGCTGGTCGCAGCGTGGCGCCGGGAGCGCCCGGACCTCGACGTGGAACCGCTCGAGGTGCTCAGCCGGGTGAGCAGGCTGGCCCGGCACCTGGACCGCGCGCGCCGGCTGGCCTTCTCCGAGCACCAGCTGGAGCCCTGGGAGTTCGACGTCCTCACGGCGCTGCGCCGTGCGGGCACCCCGTACCAGCTCTCGCCCGGGCAGTTGCTGACCCAGACCCTGGTCACCTCCGGCACGATGACCAACCGCATCGACCGCCTGGCCAAGAAGGGCCTGGTGGAGCGCCTGCCCGACCCCAGCGACCGCCGGGGCGTCCTGGTGCGGCTGACGGACGAGGGCCGGGACCGTGCCGACCAGGCCCTGGCGGGTCTGCTGGACCAGGAGCGCGCGATCCTCGCGGAGCTCTCCCGCGCCCAGCGGATGGAACTGGCCGGGCTGCTACGCCAGCTGACCGCCCCGTTCGACAACATCCCCGGTTAGGTCGGCCGGGCCGACCCCGGCCCGCCGGGCCAGCGCGACCGCGGCGAGGGTGGAGTGCACGCCCAGCTTGCCCAGCACGTTCTGCATGTGGGTGCGGACCGTGTGCGGGGAGAGGTACAGCCGCTCGGCGACGGCCTTGCGCCCGAGCCCGGCGACCATGCACCGCAGCACCTCCCGCTCCCGGGGGGTGAGGGACTCCACCAGCCGCTCGCTCTCGGTGCGGTGCTTGCGGGCGGCGGTCAGCTCCCGCAGGACGCCCGTCAGCAGGGCGGGCGGCAGGTGCGTCTCCTCGCGCAGCACGCCCCGGATGACGGTGAGCAGCCGGGACAGGGAACAGTCCTTGGCCACCCACCCGGAGGCCCCGGCCTGCAGGGCGAGGGCCGCCCGCCGGGGGTCGTCCTTCTCGGCGAGCACGACGACCCGCGCCCCGGGCTGCGCGGAGCGCACCCCGGCGACGAGGGAGATCCCGTCGACGGTCCCGTCCTCACCGCCGCCCCGCACCGGCACCGCCGGCCGCGGGCCCGGCGCGCCGGCGCCCAGGTCGGCGTCGACGAGCAGCACGTCGTACCGCCGACCCTCGCCCGCCGCCCGCTCCAGGCAGCGCAGCGCGGCCGGGCCGCTGCCGGCCGCGGAGACGTCGACGTCGGGCTCGGCGGCCAGAGCCGCGGCGAGCGACTCGGCGAAGATGCGGTGGTCGTCGACGACCAGCACACGGATGCGCACCACGAAACCCCCTTCCCCACGCTCCCGGGGAGCGGGGGATCCACCCGATCGTCACAGGACGGCACCGGCGCGGGTGCGGCGCCCGGAACCCCTGTCCGAACACCGTTCGCACCGGGGACGGGCCGCCGCGGCCGCACGGCCGCCGCCGTCCGTAACACCGCTACCCCCGCCCCGGGCGCCGTACCCGGCCGTCTCGCCCCCTGACAACGGCACCGGCCCCCACCGGTGCTGTTCCTCAGAGTACGGGCGGGGGCGGGGAGCGGAAGGCTCTTTGCAGAACTGGCGGTCCGGCGCGTTTATGGTGTGCCGCATGTTTCGTCTTGAGACAGAAGTCGACACGGCGCGGCGCGATCTGCTGCGGTCCCGCCTGAGGGAGACGAACACCGCGGCCTCCCCCGTCCTGCGGGCCCTGCGCGGCACCCCCGCCGCCCGGGAGTCCCCCCTGCACGTCTGGGCGTCGGACGGGACCGGCGGCCTGGCCGGCGGCCTCGTCGGCCACACCTGGGCCGGCTGGCTGCACGTGACCTACCTGTGGGTCGACGCCCCCCACCGGGGTGCGGGCCTCGGCTCTCGCCTGCTCGCCGAGGCGGAACGCGTCGCCCGCAGCGACCGCGGCTGCCGCGCGGCCCGCCTGGAGACCTGGGACTTCCAGGCCCCCGGCTTCTACCGCAAGCAGGGGTACGAGGTGGTGGGCGTGATCCCCGACTACCCGCCGGGGATCACCGAGTACACGCTGACGAAAACACTCGTCTGAGGGCGGTCCGGCGCCTCAGGCCAGCCGCCGCGCCCCCGCCGACGGCACCGCCTCGAACACGCGCGGCGCGGTGAGACCGGCCTGTGCGAACGCCTCCTGGACCGCCTTGGTGAGGGTGTCCACGTCGGCGGTCCGCGCCAGGACGATCGCCGAGCCGCCGAAGCCGCCGCCGGTCATCCGGGCGCCGAGCGCGCCCGCCGCCAGGGCGGTGTCGACGACCAGGTCCAGTTCGCGGCAGGAGATGCGGAAGTCGTCCCGCAGCGAGACGTGCCCCTCGGTCAGGACCGGCCCGATGGCCGCGGTGTCGCCCGCCTCCAGCAGGGACACCACCCGCTCCACCCGCTCGTCCTCGGTGACGACGTGCCGCACCAGGCGGCGCACCTCCTCGTCGTCGCCCAGCCGCTCCAGCGCCGCGTCCAGGCCGTCGTAGGGCACGTCGCGCAGGGCGTCCACGCCGAGCAGGGCGGCGCCCTTCTCGCAGCCGGCGCGGCGCTTGCCGTACTCGCCCTCGCTGTGGGCGTGCTTGACCTGGGTGTCGACGACCAGCAGGCGCATGCCCTCGGCGGCCAGGTCGAAGGGGATCTGCCGCTGGGACAGGTCGCGGGTGTCGAGGAACAGGGCGTGGCCGGCCTCGCAGCAGGCCGCGGCGGTCTGGTCCATGATGCCGACGGGGGCGCCGACGTAGACGTTCTCCGCGCGCTGGCACAGCCGGGCCAGCTGCCAGCCGCGCAGGCCGAGGCCGTACAGGTCGTTCAGGGCGAGGGCCACCACGACCTCCAGCGCCGCCGACGAGGACAGGCCCGCGCCCGCCGGGACCGTGGAGGCCAGGTGGATGTCGGCGCCGGTCACCTCGTGCCCGGCCTCGCGCAGCGCCCACACCACACCCGCCGGGTACGCCGTCCAGCCCCGGTCGGTCCCGGGCGCGAGGTCGGCCACGCGCAGCTCCGTCACACCGCCCGCGCCGCCGTCGATGTCCGCCGAGTGCAGGCGCAGGACGCCGTCGTCGCGGCGGGAGACGGCGGCGACCGCGGTGTGCGGCAGGGCGAACGGCATGACGAAGCCGTCGTTGTAGTCGGTGTGCTCGCCGATGAGGTTGACCCGGCCCGGCGCCGCCCACACCCCCTCCGGACCGGCCCCGTACAGCTCCGTGAACCGCTCGGCGACAGCCTGTGCGACAGCCTCGCTCATCCCTGACCCCTGACCCTTCGTGACGTTCTACTGCGCGCGCTTCTGCGCGAACTCCCACGCGTCCGCGACGATCCCCGCGAGGTCCGCGCGGGACGGATTCCAGCCCAGCTTCTCGCGGGCGGTCGCGGCCGACGCCACCAGGACCGCCGGATCGCCGCCGCGGCGGGGCGCGGCGACCTCGGGGACGGGGTGGCCGGTGACCCGGCGGACGGTCTCGATCACCTCGCGGACCGAGAAGCCGTTGCCGTTGCCGAGGTTGCAGATCAGGTGCTCGCCGGGGGTGGCGGCCTTCAGGGCCAGCAGGTGGGCCTCGGCCAGGTCGGCGACGTGGATGTAGTCGCGCACGCAGGTGCCGTCCGGCGTCGGGTAGTCGTCGCCGTAGACCGAGACGGCCTCGCGCCGGCCCTGGGCGACCTGGAGGACGAGCGGGATCAGGTGCGACTCGGGGTCGTGGCGCTCGCCGTACTCCCCGTAGGCGCCGGCCACGTTGAAGTAGCGCAGCGACACCGCGCCCAGCCCGTGCGCCGCCGCCTCGCCGGTGATCATGTGGTCGACGGCGAGCTTGGAGGCGCCGTAGGGGCTGGTGGGCCGGGTCGGGGCGGACTCGGTGATCGGGACCTGCTCGGGCTCGCCGTACGTCGCCGCGGTCGAGGAGAAGACGAGCTTGCGCACGCCCGCCGTCCGCATGGCCGCCAGCAGGGCCATGGTGCCGCCGACGTTGTTGTCCCAGTACTTCTCCGGCTTCACCACCGACTCGCCGACCTGCGAGAACGCGGCGAAGTGCAGCACGCCGTCGAAGGAGGCGTCCAGCCACTTGGCGGCGTCGCGGATGTCGCCTTCGATGAAGGAAGCCCCGGCCGGCACCCCCTGACGGAAGCCCGTGGAGAGGTTGTCGAGCACGACGACCTCGTGCCCCGCCTCCAGCAGGTGCTGGGCGACGACGCTGCCGACATAGCCCGCGCCGCCCGTCACCAGGTACTTCTCACTCATCAACTCGCTACCTCTCGCAGTCGCTCGGCCGCGCGCTCCGGCGGCACGTCGTTGATGAACACGCCCATGCCGGACTCGGAGCCCGCGAGGAACTTCAGCTTGCCCGACGTCCGGCGGATGGTGAAAATTTCCAGGTGGAGCGCGAAGTCGTCGCGGCTCACCCCGTCGAACTCCTCCAGCTGCCCGAACGGGGCCTGGTGCCAGGCCGCGATGTACGGCGTCGGGGGCTCGCCCTCGCCGAAGATCCGGTCGAAGCGCCTCAGCAGTTCCAGATACACCCGGGGAAACTCCGCGCGCGCCGCCTCGTCCAGCCCCAGCAGGTCGGGGACGCGGCGCTTGGGGTACAGGTGCACCTCGTACGGCCAGTGCGCGGCGTACGGCACGAAGGCGACCCAGTGTTCACCCTCCAGGACGACTCTCTCACCTGCCCGTTCCCCCTCCACGACGGCGTCGAACAGGTTCTCCCCGCCCGTCGCCTCCTGGTGGGCGGCGAGTGAACGGAGCATCAGCGCGGTGCGCGGGGTGGTGAAGGGGTAGGCGTAGATCTGCCCGTGCGGGTGGCCCAGCGTCACGCCGATCTCGGCGCCCCGGTTCTCGAAGCAGAACACCTGTTCAACGGAGGGCAGATGGGACAGCTCCGACGTCCGGTCCGTCCAGGCGTCCAGGACCAGGCGCGCCTGCTCCTCGCTCAGGTCGGCGAAGGATGCCTGGTGGTCGGAGGTGAAGCACACGACCTCACACCGCCCGGAGTCCCCGGCCAGCGAGGGGAACCGGTTCTCGAAGACCACCACGTCGTACGACGAGTCCGGGATCTCGCTCAGCCGCTCGCCCTGCGAGGGGCACAGGGGGCACTCGTCGGCCGGCGGGTGGTACGTGCGCCCCTGCCGGTGCGAGGCGATGGCCACGGAGTCACCGAGCAGCACGTCCCGCCGGATCTCGGACGTGGTGACGGTCCGCTCCAGGGGGCGTCGGTCCACCGCGTCCCGCACGGTGTCGTCGCGCAGGTCGTAGTAGATGAGCTCGCGGCCGTCGGCCAGCCGGGTCGAAGTCTTCTTCACTGCCGGACTCCTCTGCACCCACACCCAATCACCCAACAGAATCAAACATAACACACCACAACTCATCACCCCTTCGCTCTCATCACGATCAAACAAAGAACACCATCGAAAGTGTTCACTTATTGAACGCGGAGGCATAGGTTCCGTCCGGATCAAGTTCGCGCAACGAAGCGAGTGCTTATGCAAACCTCCCCCTACCTGGCCGCGGAGCTACGGCTCCCCACCAACTGGCTCGACTACTCGATCCTCGGGATCTACTTCGTCGTCGTCCTGGGCATCGGCTTCGCCGCCCGCCGCTCGGTCAAGACCAGCCTCGACTTCTTCCTGTCCGGCCGTTCCCTGCCGGCGTGGGTCACCGGTCTCGCCTTCGTCGCCGCCAACCTGGGCGCCACCGAGATCCTGGGCATGGCCGCCAACAGCGCGCAGTACGGCGTCTACACCACGCACTGGTACTGGATCGGCGCCATCCCGGCCATGGTCTTCCTGGGCCTGGTGATGATGCCGTTCTACTACGGCTCCAAGGTCCGCTCGGTCCCCGAGTTCCTCCTGCTCCGCTTCGACAAGGCGGCGCACCTGCTCAGCTCCGCCCTGTTCGCCTTCGCCGCCATCCTCATCGCGGGCGTCAACCTGTACGCCCTCTCGATCGTCGTCGAGGCGCTGCTGGGCTGGCCGGACTGGGTGGCCATCGTCGTCGCCGGCGCGTTCGTCCTCGGCTACATCACCCTCGGCGGCCTGTCCTCGGCCATCTACAACGAGGTCCTGCAGTTCTTCGTGATCCTGGCGGCCCTCATCCCGATCACCGTGCTCGGCCTGAAGAAGGCCGGCGGCTGGGACGGCCTGTCCGACACCCTCACCGCGCGGCACGGCGGGGACTTCATGACCTCCTGGGGCGGCACCGGCATCGGCAGCGACAACCCGCTCGGCGCCAACTGGCTGACCATCGTCCTGGGCCTCGGCTTCGTCCTCTCCTTCGGCTACTGGACGACGAACTTCGCCGAGGTGCAGCGCGCCCTGTCCGCGAAGAACCTCTCCGCCGCGCAGCGCACCCCGCTGATCGCCGCGTTCCCGAAGATCTTCATCGTCTTCGTGGTGATGATCCCGGGCCTGGTCGCCGCCGCGCTGGTCCCGGACATCGGCAAGCCCGGCTCCGGCCTCCAGTACAACGACGCCATCCCGTACCTGATGGAGGCGCTGCTGCCCAACGGCGTGCTCGGCATCGCGGTGACCGGCCTGATGGCCGCGTTCATGGCGGGCATGGCGGCGAACGTGTCGTCCTTCAACACCGTCTTCACCGCCGACATCTGGGCGAAGTACGTGGTCCGGAACCGCCCGGACGAGTACTACGTGAAGTTCGGCCGCCTGATCACGGCGATCGGCGTCCTCGCCTCCATCGGCACGGCGTTCCTGGCGAAGTCCTTCTCGAACATCATGGCCTACCTCCAGACGCTGTTCTCCTTCTTCAACGTCCCGATGTTCGTCGTCTTCATCATCGGCATGTTCTGGAAGCGGGCGTCGATGAAGTCCGGCTTCTGGGGGCTGGTCGCGGGCACCACCGCGGCGATGGTGAACTACTTCGTCATCTACAAGCAGGGCCTCATCGACATCCCCTCCGACCAGGGCGCCAACTTCGTCTCCGCGATCGCCGGTTTCGTCGCCGGCGCGGTGGTCATGGTGGCCGTCTCCCTGTTCACCGAGCCGAAGCCGGCCTCCGAGCTCCAGGGCCTGGTCTACGGCACCACGTCCCCCGGCATGTCCGAACCGCCCGCCCAGGGCGACGACGCCTGGTACCGCAAGCCGGCCCTGCTGGGGTGGGGCGCGGTGGTCCTGGCCGCCGCCTGCTACATCCCGTTCTCGTTCTGACCGCGGGAGGATGGAGAGACCATGTCCGAGTTCTACTCCGAGAAGGACGTCCAGCGGGAGGTCTCCGAACTGGAGACCAAGTCGGCGACCGCCGCGCGGCTGTTCGACATCCGGCGCATCATCGGGGGCCTGTTCGTCGTCTACGGCGTCATCGTCACGATCGCCGGCATCACGGCGTCCGACGCCGACATCGACAAGGCCGAGGGCGTGAACATCAACCTGTGGACCGGGGTGGGGATGCTGCTGCTGGGGGTGTTCTTCCTGGCCTGGCTGAAACTCCGCCCGACGGCTCCGCCGCCGCCGGATGCGGTGCCGTCGGAGAAGTCGCAGGAGTGACCTGATCCGGCGTTCACCTGGCGCCGGCACCGGGGTGACCGTCGGGGGTGGGTCGCGCGGCCCGGCGCTACCGGGTTGCCTCCCCCAAGCTCTTCGAGCAGGGGGTACCCCCAGCGCCCACCCGTGCCGCCCTGGGGGCACCTCCCAGGCCGTTCAGGCACTGGGGGAGGCACGACTGCCCGCGGCCGGGCGACACCGGACGCCCATGGCTGGGCGGCATGGCCGCACCCACCACCCCCGTTGGGACGGAGCCGCGGTCGCCCGCGGCCCGGCCCTCCCCCACCGGGAAGGCGCTACACGCACCCCCACCGAAGCCGCACATGCGCCGCAGGCACCCCCGGCCCCCACCGCCGGAGGCACCCGTCACCGACCGGACGCCGCCCGCTCCAGCAGCCCCGTGCGCGCCGCCAGCGCCGCGGCCTCCAGGCGGGAGCCGACGCCCAGCTTCATCAGGACCCGCTGGACATGGGTCCGGGCCGTGGACGGCGCGATGCCCATGCCGGCCGCGATGAGCCGCGTGTCCTCGCCGTCGGCGACCCGCACCAGCACCTCGACCTCCCGCGGCGTCAGCATCTCCATCAGCCGCTGCCCCTCGTCGTCCGGCTGCGCCACCGGGTTCAGCAGCTCGCTGAACGCCCCTTGGAGCAGTTGCGGCGCCACCGCCGCCTCCCCGGTCCGCGCCTTCATGATCGCCCGCTCCACCCCCTCGATGCGCTCGTCATGCCGCACGTATCCCGAGGCCCCGGCCGCGAAGGCCGCCGCGATCCCCCGCGGGTTCGGCACCGGCCCCAGGACGACCACCGCCACCTGCGGACGCTCCCGCTTGACCTTCACCACCGGGTCGAACACCCCGGGCTCGGCCGGCGTCGCCGTCCCCAGCAGGCACACTTCCGGCGCCCGGCTGATCACCAGTTCCGCCGCCCCCGCGGCGGGCGCCGCCGCGGCGAGCACCCGGTGCCCCCGCAGCTTCAGCGCCGAGGCCAGCGCCTCGGCGTGCAATCGGTGGTCGTCGACCACCATGAGCCGCACTCCCATCGAGCAACCCCCCAGTCCCCCCATGGCTCCCGGCCAATGGCTCCGGCGAGGCACCACACGGCACCCCCACGGATGCCCAACTACGGACGCCCCCCTAGGGATGCGCACCCGCCACCATGGATGCCCGCACACCCCACGGGCAGAAGCCCCCCGGCTCCCGGCGCGATCCCGCCCCGCCTCCTCATCTCCCGGAAGCTACACGCTTGTTCGACGTTGCGCTCCCCCTACGGGTAAGGAATGCCCCGGATCGCCGAAATCCCTCGCAATACGGCCCACAGTGGCCGACGGGTCAGGCGTCCTCCGCCAATTCCAGCCAGCGCAGCTCCAGTTCCTCACGCTGCCCGGCCAACTCCCGCAGCTCGGCGTCGAGTTCGGCCACCTTCGCGAAGTCCGTGGCGTTCTCCGCGATCCGCGCGTGCAGGGTGGACTCTTTCTCGGAGATCTTGTCCAGCTGCCGTTCGATCTTCTGGAGCTCCTTCTTCGTGGCCCGCAGATCGGCGGCGCTCCTCTCGGGCGCGGCCTTGTCGGCGGCCGAGGCCGGGGCCTGAGCCGGGGCCGGGGCGGAGGCGGCGGCCGCCTCCTCCATCCGCCGGCGCCGCTCCAGGTACTCGTCGATGCCGCGCGGCAGCATCCGCAGCGTGCCGTCACCGAGCAGCGCGAACACGCGGTCCGTCGTCCGCTCGATGAAGAACCGGTCGTGGGAGATGACGATCATCGAGCCGGGCCAGCCGTCGAGGAGGTCCTCCAGCTGGGTCAGGGTCTCGATGTCGAGGTCGTTGGTCGGCTCGTCGAGGAAGAGGACGTTGGGCTCGTCCATCAGCAGCCGCAGCAGCTGGAGCCGCCGCCGCTCACCACCGGAGAGGTCGCCGACCGGCGTCCACTGCTTCTCCTTGGTGAAGCCGAACGTCTCGCACAGCTGCCCGGCGGTCATCTCCCGCCCCTTGCCGAGGTCGACGCGCTCGCGCACCCGCTGCACGGCCTCCAGCACCCGCCAGGTGGGGTCGAGCTCGGCGACCTCCTGCGACAGGTACGCCAGCTTCACCGTCTTGCCGACGCGGATGTGCCCGCCCGCGGGCTGCCGCTCCCCCTCGCTGTACGCGGCCTCGGCGAGCGCCCGCAGCAGCGAGGTCTTGCCGGCGCCGTTGACGCCGACCAGGCCGATGCGGTCGCCGGGGCCGAGCTGCCAGGTCAGGTGCTTGAGCAGCACCTTGGGCCCGGCCTGGACGGTCACGTCCTCCAGGTCGAACACCGTCTTGCCGAGCCGCGACGACGCGAACTTCATCAGCTCGCTGCTGTCCCGCGGCGGCGGCACGTCCTTGATCAGCTCGTTGGCGGCCTCGACGCGGAACCGCGGCTTGGAGGTGCGCGCGGGCGCCCCGCGCCGCAGCCACGCCAGCTCCTTGCGGACGAGGTTCTGCCGCTTGACCTCCTCGGTGGCGGCGATGCGCTCGCGCTCGGCGCGGGCGAAGACGTAGTCGGAGTAGCCGCCCTCGTACTCGTGGACGACGCCGCGCTGCACGTCCCACATGCGGGTGCAGACCTGGTCGAGGAACCAGCGGTCGTGGGTGACGCAGACCAGCGCCGAGCGGCGCTCGCGCAGGTGCCGGGCGAGCCAGGCGATGCCCTCGACGTCGAGGTGGTTGGTGGGCTCGTCCAGGACGATCAGGTCCTGCTCGGCGATGAGCAGCTTGGCGAGCGCGATACGGCGCCGCTCGCCACCCGACAGCGGGCCGATGACGGTGTCCAGGCCCTGGGGGAACCCGGGCAGGTCCAGCCCGCCGAACAGCCCGGTCAGTACGTCGCGGATCTTGGCGTTGCCCGCCCACTCGTGGTCGGCCAGGTCGCCGATGACCTCGTGGCGGACGGTGGCGGCGGGGTCGAGGGAGTCGTGCTGGGTGAGGACGCCCATGCGCAGCCCGCCGGAGTGGGTGACGCGGCCGGTGTCGGCGTCCTCCAGCTTGGCCAGCATCCGGATCAGCGTCGTCTTGCCGTCGCCGTTGCGGCCGACGACACCGATGCGGTCCCCTTCGGAGACGCCGAGGGAGATGCCGTCGAGGAGGGTACGGGTGCCGTACACCTTGCTGACGTTCTCGACATTGACCAGGTTGACGGCCATTTCACTCCTGCCTGGGGGATCGATCAGCCTTCAAGCGTAGGCCCTCCGGGGGGCGGGGCGGCACGGACGGGGGCCGTCACTCTTTGCGGTGACCTCGTGCCGGAAGCCCCGTTACCGTGGGGGGCAGGCCGCAGGATTCCCGTCCATGGGAGGAACCATGACCGCCGAGTCCGTAGAGCACCGCCACCAGCGCTGGCCGGTGCCACCGCCGGGCGGCTACACCGTGGACGACCTGTTCACACTGCCGGATCTCCCGCCGCACACCGAGCTGATCGACGGGAGCCTGGTTTTCGTGAGTCCGCAACGGGATTTCCACAGCATTGTCATCGACCTGCTGGTCAGTGGCCTGCGCCGGACCGCGCCGGCCGGGTTGAGGGTGCGGCGGGAAATGACCGTCGTCCTCGATCAGCGCAACGGCCCCGAACCGGATGTGAGCGTCATCCGCTCCGACGCGATCACCGGACGCGCCCAGACGCGCTACGAGGCGAAGGACGTCCTCCTCGCCGTCGAGGTCGTCTCCCCCGACTCCGAGGCCCGCGACCGCGACACCAAGCCCCACAAGTACGCCGCCGCGGGCATCCCGCACTTCTGGCTGGTCGAGATGGCGGGCGAGGACGACCACCCCGTCGTCCAGGTCCACGAACGCGGCGAGGTCACCGGCACGTACGCCCTGACCGGCATCCACCACGACCGCGTCAAGGTCGGCGTGCCCTACGACATCGACATCGACCTGACCACCATCGACGAGCTCTGAGCAGCGCTCCCCTCAGACCACCGTCGCCCCCGCCACCGGCCCCTCCGCCGTCCGCACCTCCCGGCACGTCCCCGACGCCCGCAGCACCGACGCCACCTCGGCCGCCGAGACCGCGTCGGAGGCGAGGAACGCCGTGGTCGGTCCGGAGCCCGAGACCAGCGCGGCCAGGGCGCCCGCGGCGCGGCCCGCGGCCAGGGTGTCCGCCAGCTCCGGGAAGAGGGAGAGCGCGGCGGGCTGGAGGTCGTTGGAGACGGCGACGGCGAGCGCGCCGGGGTCGCCCTCGGCGAGCGCGTCGAGGACGGCCTGGGAGGCCACCGGTTCCGGCACGTCCCGACCCTCGGCGAGCCGGTCGAACTCACGGAAGACGGCCGGTGTGGACAGCCCGCCCCGCGCCATGGCGAACACCCAGTGGAACGTGCCGCCCACCTCCAGCTCCGTCAGCTTCTCGCCGCGCCCGGTGCCCAGCGCCGCGCCGCCGACCAGGCTGAACGGCACGTCGCTGCCGAGTTCGGCGCAGATGCCGAGGAGTTCGTCGCGGGTCGCGCCCGTGCCCCACAGCGTGTCGCAGGCGACCAGCGCGGCGGCGCCGTCCGCGCTGCCGCCCGCCATGCCGCCGGCGACGGGGATGTCCTTGGCGATGTGGAGGTGCACATCGGGTTCGCGGCCGTACCGCTCGGCGAGCAGCACCGCCGCGCGGGCCGCGAGGTTGGTGCGGTCCAGGGGGACCTGGCCGGCGTCCGGCCCGGCGCAGGTGACGCGCAGCCCGTCGGCCGGGGTCGCGGTGACCTCGTCGTACAGGCCGACGGCGAGGAAGACGTTGGCCAGGTCGTGGAAGCCGTCCGCGCGGGCGGCACCGACCGCGAGCTGGACGTTGACCTTGGCGGGAACCCGGACGGTGACGCTCACGCGCCTGCCTCCTCGTGCTCGGCGGCCTTGTGCTCCGCGGTCTCGCTCTCGGCGGACTCGCTCTCGGTGGACTCGCTCTCGGCGGTCTCGCTCTCTGCGGACTTGTGCTCGGTGGACTCGCTCTCGGTGGACTCGCTCTCTGCGGACTTGTGCTCGGTGGACTCGCTCTCGGTGGACTCGCTCTCTGCGGACTTGTGCTCGGTGGACTCGCTCTCTGCGGACTTGTGCTCGGCGATCCGCGCGAACTCCTCGACGGTCAGGGACTCGCCGCGGGCCTGCGGGGACACCCCGGCGGCGACGAGGGCCGCCTCCGCCGCGGCGGCCGACCCGGCCCACCCGGCGAGCGCCGCCCGCAGCGTCTTGCGGCGCTGCGCGAACGCGGCGTCGACGACGGCGAAGACCTCGGCCTTGGAGGCGGTGGTCCCGATGGGCTCGGTGCGGCGGACCAGGGAGACCAGGCCGCTGTCGACGTTCGGCGCGGGCCAGAACACGTTGCGGCCGATGGCCCCGGCGCGCTTGACCTCGGCGTACCAGTTGGCCTTCACGCTGGGCACGCCGTACACCTTGGAGCCGGGGCCGGCCGCGAGGCGGTCGGCGACCTCGGACTGGACCATGACGAGGGTGCGCTCGATGCTCGGGAAGGTGTCGAGCATGTGGAGGAGGACGGGCACGGCCACGTTGTAGGGGAGGTTGGCGACGAGCGCGGTCGGGGCGGGCCCCGGCAACTCGGTCACCTGCATCGCGTCGGAGTGGACGAGCGCGAACCGGTCGGCCCGTCCGGGCATGCGGGCGGCGATGGTGGCGGGCAGGGCCGCGGCGAGGACGTCGTCGATCTCGACGGCGGTGACCCGGTCGGCGGCCTCCAGCAGCGCCAGGGTGAGCGAGCCGAGTCCCGGGCCCACCTCGACCACCACGTCGTCGGGGCGCACGCCGGCGGTGCGGACGATCCGGCGGACCGTGTTGGCGTCGATCACGAAGTTCTGGCCGCGCTGCTTGGTGGGGCGCACGCCGAGGGCCGTCGCGAGTTCGCGGACGTCGGCGGGGCCCAGGAGGGCGTCGGGCGGGGTGGGGCTGCTCACGGGCTCAAGGGTAGCCGTGGGTCACCCCCGCAGCCGCGCCCCGCAGTGCGGCCAGGGGCTCGTCCCCTGCCGCGCGTACAGCTTCTTGGCCCGGTACGTCTGTTCCGCCGCCGGGGCGTCCTGGGGGCGGCCTCGTCCGCCGAGCTCCTGCCAGGTGTGGGTGTCGAACTGGTACAGGCCGCCGTACGTGCCCGACGGGTCCACGGCGTCGGGCCGGCCGCCGGACTCGCAGGCGGCCAGCGCCTGCCAGTCGAGGTGGCCGGCGCCGCGCACGGACGCGGGACGCGGGCGGGTGCCGACGCGGATCACCCGGGCGCGGGGTTCGCGCACCACCTCGGTGCGCAGCCGGCGCGGCTTGAGCCGGACCCCGTTGACCGTGCGCACGGCGTACGTGGTGCGGCGCAGCCCCGGCTGCCCGGCCTGCTCGACGACCTCGGTGCCGCGGAAGAGGGCCGGGTCCTCGGTGCGCCGCACCCGGAACGGGATCGGCTCCTCGTGGACCTCCTCACCCTCGGTGATCCGCAGCACGCTGACGGTCTGCCCGTCGCGCGGGAAGCTGCCGGCCGGGACGGAGGTGGTGTCCTGGCCGCGCAGGGTGACACCGGCCTGCTCGACGGCCTCGCGGACGGTCGCCGCGTTGGTGCGCAGGGTGTGGGCACGGCCGTCCGCCATGACCGTCACGGTGCGTTCGGTGCGGACGTCCAGCGTGAGGCCCTCGCGTCCGATGCGCCGGGAGCGCGAGGTCGACAGGTACGCGCCCTCGGCGCGCACCCCGAGCCTGCGCAGCGCCCCCTCCACCGTGTCGGCCGTCGTCCACACCCGGCTCCGGTGGCCGTCGAGGGTGAGCAGGACGGGGCGCCCGCGCCGTACGGCGATCTCGTCGCCGTCGCCGAGCACGGTGCCGGGGGCGGGCGTGACCTGGTCGTGGGCCCCGACCCGCACGCCCTCCTCCACGAGCAGCTCGGTCACGTCGTCGGCGAAGGTGTGCAGGGTGCGCCGCCCGCCGTCGACGCTCAGCTCGACCGCCTTGTCCTCGGCGACGAACGCGGTGGTGCCGCCGGCGAGGAACGCCACGACCAGCGCCCGCGGCAGCAGGCGGCGCAGAGAGGCGGCGTCGGCGCGCTCGGCGTACCGCGGCCTGCGGTAGCGCGGCCTGCGCCGGTGCGCCGCCCGCCGCCCCGCCCGGGCGCGCGGGACAGGCACCGGCACCGCCGCCTCGCCCGTCTCACAGGACTCGTCCGTCTCGCATGCCTCGTACGGCTCGTGTGACTCATGCGTCTCATGCGTCTCATGCGTCTCATGCAGCTCGTACATCTCATACGGCTCGTACGGTTCGTAGATCTCGTACGTCTCGTACGTCTCGTACCGAGAGTTGCTCACGCCGACACGCTCCAGGGGCCGGAGGGGTCCAGAGGGCCCGGATCGGGCCCCCAGAACCTAGCGGAGCGGCTGTCGCTTCCCCAAGCGACGCTACTACGGACGGTTGCTGTTTTTTACTTTCCGTAACGCTCAGTAGTCGAAGGCGCGGGCCGTGTTCGCCCCGAGGGCCGTCGCCATCGCGTCCTCGTCGATGCCGCGTACGGCGGCCATGGCCCGCACGGTGACCGGGATCAGGTACGGGGCGTTGGGCCGGCCGCGGTAGGGCACCGGCGTCAGGAACGGCGCGTCGGTCTCGACCAGGACCAGCTCCAGCGGGGCCACGGCGAGGGCGTCGCGCAGGTTCCCGGCGTTCTTGAAGGTGACGTTGCCGGCGAAGGACATGTAGTACCCGGCGCGGGCGCAGATCCCGGCCATCTCCGCGTCGCCGGAGTAGCAGTGGAAGACGGTGCGCTCGGGAGCGCCCTCCTCCTTGAGGATGCGCAGGACGTCGGCGTGGGCGTCGCGGTCGTGGATGACCAGGGCCTTGCCGTGCCGCTTGGCGATCTCGATGTGGGCGCGGAAGGACCGCTCCTGGGCCGCCTTGCCCTCCTCGCCGGTGCGGAAGTAGTCCAGGCCCGTCTCGCCGACGGCCTTGACGTGCGGGAGCGCGGCCAGGCGGTCGATCTCGGCGAGCGCCTCGTCCAGGGCGGCGTCCCCGCCGGGCTCGCGGGCGCCCTGCCGGGACCAGCCGTCGGGATCTCCGTGCACGATGCGCGGAGCCTCGTTGGGGTGGAGGGCGACGGCCGCGTGGACGGTGTCGTACGCGGCCGCCGTCTCGGCCGCCCAGCGTGATCCCCGTACGTCGCAGCCGACCTGGACGACCGTCGTGACGCCGACGGACGCGGCCTTGGCCAGGCCCTCCTCGACCGTGCCGGACTGCATGTCGAGGTGGGTGTGCGAGTCGGCGACCGGCACCCGGAGGGGTTCCGGGAGCGGCGGGGCCTCGGTCTTGTCGGCGTTCGCAGGCATGGTCCGATCCTACGGAAGGGGCCTGCCGGAGGGTCGTGCCGGAGCGGTCAGCCCGCCTTGCGGTGCAGGTGGAGGGCGTTCAGGAGATCGGAGAGGTGCCAGTGGTGGTGCTTCTCACCGGCCTCCCCGGGCCGCCCGGCCTCCCCGGGCCGCCCGGTCTCCCCGGGCCGCCCGGTCTCCCCGGCGGCCCTCGGCCGGGGGACGGCCGTCACGGGCCCGTCGGCCGGCACCTGGTGCGGGTGGGCCGCCTCACGCGCGGAGGAGACCCGGCCGGGCCGCATGATGCGCACGAGGTGGTTGCCGCACCGACCGCAGGTGGGCCGGCTCAGCGGGGAGGGCACGACGCGGCCGTCCGCCACGTACCGCACGAATTCCTTGCCCTCGGCGTCGGTGTGGTGCTCTATGGCGAACGACTGCTCCCAGCCGTGCCCGCAGCGCATGCAGGCGAAGGAGTACGCCTCGTGCGCGACGCGGGCGGCCGCGCGGCCCGGACCGGTGGATCCTGTGAACTCGCTCATGCCGGCTCCTGCTCCAGGAGGGGACGGTTGCCTTGCTTCCCCGCTTCCCCCAGTGGACGCCTCCACCTGCATGAACGCACTCGCCCTGCCGAGAATTGGTGCCGTTTTGGGCGTTCCTTGCCCAAGCGCCCCGGCGCCTTTGCCCGCCCATGGCGGGCCCCTTTGCCCTCCCATGGGACGCGCGCCGCCGGCCCCGGCCGGGACGGCTCACCCCTGCGCGTGCTTGGCCGCCACCACCGCGTCGAACACCTCCCGCTTGGGCAGGCCGGCCTCGGCGGCCACCGCGGCGATGGCCTCCTTGCGCCGCTCGCCCGCCTCCTCGCGCACCCGCACCCGGCGCACCAGTTCCTCGGCGCCGATCTCCTCGGGCCCCCGCTCCGGCGCCCCCTCGACGACGACGGTGATCTCCCCGCGCACGCCCTGGGCCGCCCACGCGGCGAGCTCGCCCAGCGGTCCCCGCCGGACCTCCTCGTACGTCTTGGTCAGCTCCCGGCACACGGCCGCACGGCGGCCCTCGCCGAACACCTCGGCCATCGCGGCGAGGGTGTCGTCGAGCCGGTGCGGGGCCTCGAAGTAGACGAGGGTGCGCCGCTCGCCGGCGACCTCCCGCAGCCGGGCCAGCCGCTCGCCCGCCTTGCGCGGCAGGAAGCCCTCGAAGCAGAACCGGTCGACGGGCAGCCCGGACAGGGCGAGCGCGGTGAGCACGGCGGACGGTCCGGGGACGGCGGTGACGCGGACGTCGCGTTCGACGGCCGCCGCGACCAGCCGGTAGCCGGGGTCGGACACGGAGGGCATCCCGGCGTCGGTCACCAGCAGCACGCGCGCGCCGTTCACCAGTTCCTCGACCAGCTCGGGCGTGCGGGCGGACTCGTTGCCCTCGAAGTACGACACCACGCGCCCCTTGGGGGCGACGCCGAGCGCCTGGGTGAGGCGGCGCAGCCGCCGGGTGTCCTCCGCGGCGACGACGTCGGCGCCGGCCAGCTCCTCGGCGAGCCGGGGCGGGGCGTCGGCGATGTCCCCGATGGGGGTGCCGGCGAGGACCAGGGTTCCGGGTGCGACTGTCACGTTTCCATCCTCGCAGGGGCAAGGACGGGACTCGCACAGACGGGTTCCCTACGATGGCGCGGTGACCAGTACCGCGTCCTCCACGGACACCCGGAAGGACCACCAGACGCCGCACGGCCGGCAGCCGTCCTCGTGGCAGCAGCGGCTGCGCCGCTTCGGATACACGGCGGGGCCGGTCGCCGACGCCCGCGAGCGGCTGGTGCCGCCGTACGCGCGGCCCGGTGCGCGGCTGTGGGCGTTCTTCGGCGTTCCGGCACCGGCGGGCGACCGGTTCGCGCGCTGGTCGGCCTGGGGCGGGCCGCTGCTGGTGACGCTGCTGGCGGGGGTGGTCCGGTTCTGGAACCTGGGCAGCCCGAAGGCGGTGATATTCGACGAGACGTACTACGCCAAGGACGCGTGGGCGCTGATCCACCGCGGGTTCGAGGTCAACTGGGACAAGAACGCCAACGACCTGATCCTCGGCTCCGGCGGGGACGTGCCGATCCCGGCGGACGCGGCGTACGTCGTGCACCCGCCGGTCGGCAAGTACGTCATCGGCCTCGGCGAGCTGGTCTTCGGGTTCGATCCGTTCGGCTGGCGGTTCATGCCCGCGCTGCTCGGCACGGTGTCGGTGCTGCTGCTGTGCCGGATCGGCCGCCGCCTGTTCCGCTCCACCTTCCTGGGCTGCCTGGCGGGCGCGCTGCTGGCGGTGGACGGGCTGCACTTCGTGATGAGCCGCACCGCGCTGCTGGACAGCGTGCTGATGTTCTTCGTGCTGGCCGCGTTCGGCTGCCTGGTGGTGGACCGGGACAAGGCGCGGGAGAAGCTGGCCGCCGCCCTGCCGGTGGACGCCGACGGCCGGGTCCGGCCGGACGCGCACGTGGCGGAGACCACCCGGATCGGGTGGCGGCCGTGGCGCTGGGCGGCGGGGCTGATGCTGGGCCTGGCCATCGGCACCAAGTGGAACGGCCTGTACATCATGGCGGCCTTCTGCGTGATGAGCGTGTTGTGGGACGTCGGCGCGCGCCGGGTGGCGGGGGCCCGCCGGCCGTATCTGACGGTTCTCAGGCGCGATGTGGGCTGGGCCTTCCTGTCCACGGTCCCGGTGGCGGTCGTCACCTACATCTGGACCTGGGCCGGCTGGATCTTCTCCGCCGACGACGGCTCCGGCGGCTACTACCGCGACTGGGCGGCCACCCAGGGCAAGGACAGTTCGTGGTCCTGGCTGTTCCCGGAGTGGTGGCGGAGCCTGTGGCACTACGAGACGCAGGTGTACGACTTCCACACCAGCCTCACGTCGCCGCACCCCTACCAGTCCAACCCGTGGAGCTGGATCGTCCTGGGCCGTCCGGTCTCCTACTTCTACGAGTCGCCGGCGCCCGGTACGGACGGCTGCCCGGCCGACGCGGGCGGGAAGTGCGCCCGCGAGGTGCTGGCGCTGGGCACGCCGCTGCTGTGGTGGGTGGCCTGCTTCGCCCTCCTGTACGTGCTGTGGCGCTGGGCCTTCCGCCGGGACTGGCGGGCGGGCGCGATCGCCTGCGGGGTGGCGGCCGGGTACGTGCCGTGGTTCCTGTACCAGGAGCGCACGATCTTCCTCTTCTACGCCGTGGTCTTCGTGCCGTTCCTGTGCCTGGCGGTGGCGATGCTGCTGGGTGCGATCGCCGGCCGGCCCGGTTCGGGCGACACCCGGCGCGTGGCGGGGGCCGTGGGCACGGGCGTGCTGGTGCTGCTGATCGCCTGGAACTTCATCTACTTCTGGCCGATCTACACCGGCACCGCTCTCCCGATCGACGACTGGCGTTCACGCATGTGGCTGGACACCTGGGTCTGAGCCGGTACGCCCCGGTCTGACCCGGGTCCGGTTCAGCCCGCTGGTCTCCGTTCGGCCAACAAACGGAAACTTCCGTACCGCCCGTCACTCCTTTGTGCCTACAGTGCTCGGACTACCGGGCTTTCTGAACACGTTCAGAAAACGTGGGAGGCTCAGGGGGAGGGGACAGCCTGATGGGCAAGGGGGTCAAGGTCGCCGTCGTCGGCGGCGTGCTGGCCGTGATGGTGGGCGGGGCCGGGTACGGCGCCTTCAACCTGGTGTCGGCGATGACCGACATCTCCTCGAACGAACCGGCGAAGGTCAGGACCGGCCCGCCGGACGCGGACGAGGTGAAGGAGACGGCGGCGAAGTTCTTCGCGGCCTGGGAGAGGGGCGAGGCGATCACGGCGGCGTCACACACGAACAACGACGTGGCGGCCGGGCAGCTCCTGACCGCCTACGGCGAGGACGCCCACATCACCAACGTGAAGATCACGCCCGGCACGGCGAGCGGTGTGAGCGTGCCGTTCACCGTGAAGGCGACGGTGTCGTACGGCGGGAAGTCCAAGCCGCTGACGTACAAGAGCGCCCTGACCGTGGTGCGGGGGGAAACCACCGGGCGGGCCCTGGTCGACTGGAAGCCGTCGGTCGTCCATCCGGAGCTGCAGGACGGCGACACCCTGGTCACCGGCGAGTCGGCGAGCCCGCCGATCGAGGCCGTCGGCCGGGACGGCAGCGTGCTGACGAAGGAGAAGTACCCCTCGCTCGGGCCGGTGCTGGACACGCTGCGCGCCAAGTACGGCGACAAGGCGGGCGGCACGCCCGGTGTCGAGCTGGTGATCCGGCACACGGCCCGGGAGGCCGCCGACACCCCCCTGCTGACCCTGGCCGAGGGCGAGCCCGGCAAGCTGCGCACCACGCTCAGCGCGCGCGTGCAGGAGGCGGCCGAACGGGCGGTGCGGCGGTACGACGAGTCGTCGGTGGTGGCGGTGAAGCCGAGCACCGGCGAGGTGCTGGCCGTGGCGAACAACCGCGCGGACGGCTTCAACGCGGCCTTCCAGGGCCAGGTCGCCCCCGGCTCCACCATGAAGATCATCACGGCGGCCATGCTCATCGACAACGGCGTGACCTCGATGAACGGCCCGGCGCCCTGCCCGGACACCGCGACCTGGCAGAGCCAGACCTTCCACAACCTGACGAACATGCCGCCGGACGAGAACGCCACCCTCGCGAGCAGCTTCCTGCGCTCGTGCAACACCGCCTTCATCAAGCTCGTCGACGAGGAGCCGCTGACGGACGCCTCCCTGACGGCCGAGGCCCAGGAGCGGTTCGGGCTGGGCCGCGACGACTGGAAGACCGGCATCGCCTCCTTCGACGGCCGGGTGCCCGCCTCCGGCGGCCCGGACCGCGCGGCCAACGCCATCGGCCAGGGACAGGTGCAGATGAACCCGCTGAACATGGCCTCGGTGACGGCCACCGCGATCACGGGCACCTTCCGCCAGCCCTACCTGGTCTCCCCCGACCTCGACGGGCGGCAGCTCGCCACTGCCAAGGGCCTGCCGGCGGGCACCGCCGCCCAGCTCAAGCAGATGATGCGGCTGACCGCCACGCAGGGCACCGCACAGCAGGCCATGGCGGGACTCGGCGGGGACATCGGCGCGAAGACCGGGTCGGCGGAGGTGGACCGGCAGGCCACGTCCAACAGCTGGTTCACCGGCTTCCGGAACGACGTCGCGGCGGCGGCCATGACCGAGGAGGGCGGCCACGGCGGCGACGCGGCCGGCCCGATCGTGGCGGACGTGCTGCGGGCGGGCGGCTGAGAGCCCCGCACAGAAGGGGCTCTGAACCCGGACGGACGGCCGGACCCGGCCGGAGGGCCGGACCCGGACGGACGGCCGGACCCGGCCGGAGGGCCGACGGGACTCTAGGGTGGAGCCGTCGTTGGAACCGTGAGGGCCGCCACGAGCGTGAGGCTCGACGGAGCCGTCAGGCGCGCCCGGGTGCCAGGACGCCGGGCGGGTCCGGCACACCGAAGGCTGTTCACCCCGTGGGGATCCCCTGGGGTTCGACGGAGGAAACGGAAGAGCAGTGGGCAACAGGAAGCGCGTCGCCGAACGACGGAAGACGAGACCCGCCGTGCTCGGCGGAGTGATCGCCGCGGTCCTCGCCGGCGCCGGCGGGGCGGCCGTCTACGCGCTGTACGACGGCGGGACGCCCGCCGGGGACGCCACGCGGGCGGCGGCGGCCGAGAAGAAGGCCAAGACCGGTCCGCTGACGGCCGCCGAGGTCTCCACGGCCGCCCGCGCCTTCCTCACCGCCTGGCAGCAGGGCCGCGTCGCCGACGCCGCCGCCGCGACCGACGACGCGAAGGCCGCCGAGGCCCTGCTCACCGGCGTCGTCAAGGACGCCCGCATCGAGGACCTCACCCTCGTCCCGGGCACCCCGGCCGGGAACAAGGTCCCCTTCTCCGTCAAGGCGACGGTGGCGTACGAGGACACCGGCAAGCCGCTGGCGTACGACAGCGCCCTGACCGTGGTCCGCCGCGCCGGCGACGGCGAGCCGCGCGTCGACTGGCACGCCTCCGTCGTCCACCCCGCCCTCGCCGACGGCGACCGGCTGGTCACCGGAGAGGCCGGGACGCCGCCGGTGAAGGCCCTGGACCGCGACGGCGGGGAGATCACGGCCGCGAAGTACCCCTCGCTGGGCACGGTCCTGGACGGGCTGCGCGAGAAGTACGGCAAGACGGCCGGCGGCACGGCGGGCGTCGAGCTGCGCGTGGTGCGCGGCAAGGAGTCCAAGGAGAAGAAGCTCTCCGACAAGACGCTGCTGGAGCTGAGGGAGGGCACGCCGGGCACGGTGCGGACCACGCTCGACCCGGCCCTGCAGGCAGCCGCCGAGGAACAGGTGGCGAAGCGGGCGCGGGCCTCGGTGGTCGCGCTGCGCGCCTCGACCGGCGAGATCCTCGCGGTCGCCAACAGCGGCCACGGCTTCAACACCGCCTTCCAGGGCTCGCTGGCCCCCGGCTCGACGATGAAGGTCGTCACCTCCTCGCTGCTGATCGAGAAGGGCCTGGCGTCGGTGGACAAGAAGCACCCGTGCCCGAAGTACTTCTCCTACGGCGGCTGGAAGTTCCAGAACGACGACGAGTTCGAGATCAAGGGCGGCACGTTCCGGGCGAGTTTCGCGCGCTCCTGCAACACCGCCTTCATCAGCCAGGCCCCGAAGCTGAAGAACGACGACCTGACCAAGCAGGCCCAGCAGGTCTTCGGCCTGTCGATGAACAACTGGTCGGTCGGGGTGCCCACCTTCGACGGCTCGGTGCCGGTGCAGAGCGCCGCCCCGATGGCCGCCTCCCTCATCGGGCAGGGCGGGGTGCGGATGAACCCGCTGAACATGGCGTCGGTGGCGGCGACGGTGAAGACCGGCACCTTCCACCAGCCGTACCTGGTCTCCCCCTCGGTCGACGGGCGCAGGCTCGCCACCGCCTCGCGCACGATGTCCGCCGCCACGCTGGCGCAGCTGCGCGAGCTGATGTCGTACACGGCCGCCTCCGGCACGGCGGCCCAGGCGATGTCCGGGCTGGGCGGGGACGCCGGCGCGAAGACCGGCTCGGCGGAGGTGGACGGACAGGAGAAGCCGAACGGCTGGTTCACCGCGTACCGGGGCGACCTGGCCGCGGCGGGCGTCGTCCAGGCGGGCGGCCACGGCGGTGACACGGCCGGGCCGATCGTGGCGGAGCTGCTGCGGCAGGGCGGCTGAGGCAGGCCCTCGCCGGGGCCTCAGCGCGCCACCGGCTCCACCGCCGCCGTCGCCGTCGCCTGGTAGGTCCGGTTCAGGAAGCGCAGCAGCGTCTTCGTCTCGAACTGGACCACCGAGCAGCCCTGCGCGGAGTGGAACTCCACCACGGCCTGCACCCGGCCGCACGGCCACACCCGCACCTCGCCGGTCCCGGCCGGCATCCGCAGGCCCTGTTCGAGCAGGGCCCGCGAGAAGGTCCACTCACGGGGGCCGCGTCCGGGCAGCTTGACGCGCACCGACCGGGGATCGTCCTCGGGGTCGTACCGCAGCACGACCGGTACGGCCCCGCCGTCCTCCTCGTCCGGCAGGTCGGCGTCGGTGAGGACGTGGGCTCGTGCGTACTGCTCGACTACGGTCATCGGACGGCCCCTTACGCTGCGTCACCAGTGTGGAAGCTGTGCGTTCACCCCCACCCCAATGTCGCATATTTTCCGAAATGCGTCTTTTGGCGCACCTTTGGGCGCCTTGGCATATCACATGTGAGATACGGCAACGGCTCGCTCTTGCAAGCCGTTCGCAACAGCGTCCTATCATCGAACGGTGCACGTACCTGACGGATTCATCGACGCCCCGACCTCCGCCGTGACCGGGGTCGTCGCCGCCGGCGCCCTCGCGGTCAGCCTGCGCGGCGCGCGCCGCGAGCTCGACGAGCGGACGGCTCCGCTGGCGGGGCTGGTGGCGGCGTTCATCTTCGCGGTGCAGATGCTGAACTTCCCCGTCGCGGCGGGGACCAGCGGCCATCTGCTCGGCGGCGCGCTGGCCGCGATACTCGTGGGCCCCTTCACCGGGGTCCTGTGCGTCTCCGTCGTCCTGCTCATGCAGGGCGTCCTCTTCGCCGACGGCGGCCTGACCGCGCTCGGCGTGAACATCACCGACATGGCGCTCGTGACGACCGTCGTCGCCTACGCCGTCTTCCGGGGACTGGTGAAGGTCCTGCCGCGCTCCCGCCGGTCGGTGACCGCCGCCTCCTTCGCCGCCGCCCTCGTCTCCGTCCCGGCCGCCGCCCTCGCCTTCACGCTGCTGTACTGGATCGGCGGCACCACCGACGTCGCGATCGGCAAGGTCGCCACCGCGATGATCGGCGTGCACGTCCTCATCGGCGTCGGCGAGGCCGCGATCACCGCGCTCACCGTCGGCGCCGTCATCGCCGTACGCCCCGACCTGGTGTACGGCGCCCGCGGCCTGGCGCGGAAGCTGAAGCTGCGGGTCGGCGGCGAGCTGGTGGACGCCCCGGCCGTGCAGCCGGTCACCGTCCCGGCCGCCACGCGCTCCCACCGCAAGCTGTGGATCACCGGCCTGGTCGCCTCGCTCGTCCTGGCCGGGTTCGTCAGCTTCTATGCCTCCGCCAGCCCCGACGGCCTGGAGAAGGTCGCCGCCGACCAGGGCATCGACAAGAAGGCCGAGGAGCACGCCGCCGCCGGCTCCCCGCTCGCCGACTACGGCGTGAAGGACGTCGACGACGCCCGCCTCTCCGGCGGCCTCGCGGGCGTGATCGGCGTCGGCGTGACCGTCGTCGCGGGCAGCGCGGTGTTCTGGGCGGTGCGCAGGCGGCGTACGCACGACGTGTCGCCCACGCACATCGGCACGGGCACCGACCCGGACACGAGCGCCTGACATGGGCGCGGGTCACGCGCACCGGCTCTACCGGCAGGGGCACTCGCCCGTGCACGCGCTGCCGCCGCACACCAAGCTCGCCGCCGTCTTCGCCTTCGTGGTCGTCGTGGTGTCCACGCCGCGGGAGGCGATGTGGGCGTTCGGCGGGTACGCCGTGCTGCTGGCGGCGGTGGCGTACGCGGCCCGCGTCCCGGCCGGCTTCCTGCTCGGGCGGCTGCTGATCGAGGTGCCGTTCGTGGCCTTCGCGGTGCTGATGCCGTTCGTGGCCGAGGGCGAGCACGTCGAGGTCCTGGGGCTGTCCCTGAGCGTGAACGGGCTGTGGGGCGCCTGGAACGTGCTGGCCAAGGGCACGCTCGGCGTCGCCGCCTCCGTGCTGCTGGCCGCCACCACCGAGCTGCGGGAACTCCTCCTCGGCCTCCAGCGCCTGAAGCTGCCGCCGCTGCTGGTGCAGATCGCCTCCTTCATGATCCGCTACGGGGACGTGATCACGGACGAGATGCGGCGCATGCGGATCGCCCGGGAGTCGCGCGGCTTCGAGGCGCGGGGCGTACGGCACTGGGGGGTGCTGGCGAAGTCCGCGGGCGCCCTGTTCATCCGCTCCTACGAGCGCGGCGAGCGCGTGCACCTGGCGATGGTCAGCCGCGGGTACGCCGGTGCCATGCCGGTCGTCGACGAGGTGACCGCCTCCCGGGCGCAGTGGTCGTACGCCCTGGCCCTCCCGTCGGCCGCGCTCCTGATCTGTCTGCTGGGATGGACCCTGTGATGACCGGTACGCCTGCTGTTCCCGCCTCCCTGGAGGTCTCGGGCCTCGCCTTCGCCTACCCCGACGGGCACCAGGCCCTCTTCGGCGTGGACTTCTCGATCGCGCGCGGCGAGCGGGTCGCCCTGCTCGGCCCCAACGGCGCCGGGAAGACGACCCTCGTGCTGCACCTCAACGGCATCCTGGCCGGCGGCGCGGGCACGGTGACGGTCGCCGGGCTGCCGGTGGGCAGGAAGCACATGGCCGAGATCCGGCGCCGGGTCGGGATCGTCTTCCAGGACCCCGACGACCAGCTCTTCATGCCGACCGTGCGGGAGGACGTGGCGTTCGGGCCGGCGGCGGCCGGGCTGAAGGGCGCGGAGCTGGAGGAGCGCGTGGACCGGGCGCTGGACCTGGTCGGCATGCGGGGGTTCCGGGACCGCCCGCCGCACCACCTCTCCTTCGGGCAGCGCCGCCGGGTGGCGGTGGCGACCGTGCTGGCGATGGAGCCGGAGATCCTCGTCCTGGACGAGCCGTCCTCCAACCTCGACCCGGCCTCCCGCCGGGAGCTCGCCGACATCCTGCGCGCGCTGGACGTGACCGTGCTGATGGTCACGCACGACCTGCCCTACGCCCTGGAGCTGTGCCCGCGCTCCCTGGTCCTCAGCGAGGGCGTGATCGCGGCCGACGGCCCGACCGCCGGGCTGCTGTCCGACGAGGAGCTGATGCGGGCCCACCGGCTGGAGCTGCCCTTCGGCTTCGACCCGAGGGCGGCCGTGGGCGGCGTCCGCCCGGCCGCCCCGGGCCGCCCGTGACGCGGCCCCCAATTCCTACCCCCCGGTAACCAGCACGTCCCTACCGGCCAGTACCTTGTGCGCGATGCACCAGCGCGCGCTTTGGGGAAGAGGCCGGCCATGACCGACAGCACCGCCGTCGACACCCGCCCGACAAAGATCATGTACGTCGCCGAGGCCACCGCCCACGGCGGCCGGGAGGGCCACGTCACCAGCCAGGACGGCCGGCTGGAGCTGAAGGTCGCCATGCCCCCGCAGCTCGGCGGCGACGGCGACGGCACCAACCCCGAACAGCTCTTCGCGGCCGGGTACAGCTCCTGCTTCCACAACGCGCTGATCATGGTCGGCAACCGCGCGGGCTACGACCTGAGCGGCTCCACGGTCGCCGCGAAGGTCGGCATCGGACCCAACCGGCAGCGCGGCTACGGTCTCGCGGTCGCCCTCAGCGTCTCCCTGCCGGTCCTGGACGCCGGCCTCGCCGCGAAGCTGGTCGACGAGGCCCACGAGGTGTGCCCGTACTCCAACGCCACGCGCGGCAACATCGATGTAACGATCGTGCTCGGCTAGCCGGACACAGGAATCGCAGGCGGAAGCCGGGGGTTGCATCCACTGTCGCAGGCGAGTCGAGGAGAGTGCGGGCGTGGACGCGAACGTGGGCGTGGACGTGGTCGTGAACGGCACGGTGGCCGAGGGGTACGAGCCGGTCCGGGACGCGTTCGCGGGGAACTTCGCCGCGCTCGGGGAGCGGGGCGCGGCGGTCGCCGTCTACCGGGACGGGCGCAAGGTCGTCGATCTGTGGGGCGGGACGAAGAACATCGACGGGGCCGCCGGTACCGGCGAGCCGTGGGAGCGGGGCACGGCCCAGGTGATGCGCTCGGCGACCAAGGGCGTCGCCGCCGCCGTACTCCTGCTGCTGCACCAGCGCGGGGAGCTGGACCTGGACGCGCCGGTCGGGCACTACTGGCCGGAGTTCAAGGCGCACGGCAAGGAACGGGTCCTGGTCCGGCACGTGCTGAACCACCGGGCGGGGCTGCCCGTGCTGGACCGTCCGCTCACCCCCGGCGAGGCGCTGGACCCGGCGCGCGGACCGGAGGCGGTGGCCGCGCAGGCGCCCGTGTGGGAGCCGGGCACGGACCACGGCTACCACGCGCTGACGTACGGCTGGATGATCGACGGGCTGGTGCGGCGCGTGACCGGGCGCGGCACCGGCGAGTGGATCGCCTCCGAGATCGCCGCCCCGCTGGGCCTGGAGCTGTGGCTCGGGCTGCCGGAGGCGGAGGCGGGCCGGGTGGGGCGGTCCGGCCCCGCCGAAGGACCGGAGCCGTCCGGGGGGCTGCGGCTGCGGCCCCGGCGCGCGGTCACCGAGGCGTACGAGGACCCGGCCTCCCTCACCCGCCGCGCCTTCGCCGCGATCACCCCGTTCCCCGACCAGAACGACCCGGCGTACAAGGCGGCCGCCCTGCCCGCGACCAACGGCATCGCCACCGCCGACGGCCTGGCCCGCTTCTACGCGGCGCTGATCGGCGAGGTGGAGGTGACCGGCCGGGCCGGCGGGGTCCGGCTGTTCGACCCGGCGACGGCCGCCCTGGCCCGCGCCGAGGAGTCGGCGGGACCGGACCGCGTCCTGGTCGTCAGCACCCGCTTCGGCCTCGGGTACATGCTGCACGGCAGCGCCTCCCCGTTCCTGTCCCCGGCCTCCTTCGGCCACCCCGGCCGCGGGGGCGCCCTCGGCTTCGCCGACCCGGAGTCGGGGATCGCCCTCGGCTACGTCACCAACGGCTTCCGCAAGACGGTGACGGCGGACCCGCGGGCGCAGGCGCTGGTGCGGGCGGTGCGGGAGGCGCTGGCCCAGGGCGCCTGACCTCCCGGCACCCGGGCGGTCACAGGCTGCGGCGCAGCTCGTGGTGGAAGGCGAGCCGGTCGGCGCAGCCGCCGGCGATCCAGGACTTCCACTCGCCCTCCAGCCGGCCGTCCCAGGTGCCGTGGACGGTGGAGCGGTCGTAGTGCGCGTCGGTGGCCTGGCCCGGGCAGAAGACGCCGTTGTTGCCGTAGCGGACGGCGGAACTCGACGTCTGCCGGGAGCAGTCGTAGACGTTGCGCCAGTCGTCCGCGCGCAGCTCCCACCCGTCGCCCGTCGACCAGTTGTAGCCGTAGCCGCCCCAGTTCGGCGTCACGCAGTTCTGCGCGTTCCAGTTCCAGTCGACGTCGTTCCTGACCGCGTGGGCCTCCCGGCCCGAGGTGTCCCGCCAGGACGTCCTGAGGTGGCCGCGGGCGCGGACGTAGGCGCGCGGCTCGTCGCGGGTCTCGCGGGTGACGGTGCCCTGGGGGGTGGGCCGGACCTGCTCCCTCCTGACGGACGCTCCCGATGCCGCCGGTGTCTTGTCGGAGGCCGCGGCGTCACGGGTGACGGCGACCTCGGTGACGCAGCGCGCCGGGTCGACGCGGACCTGGTCGCCGCGGACGGCCTTCTCGCCGGGGGCGAGGGAGAGCGCGAAGGTGAAGGCGCAGCTGCCGTCCCGGTTCTTGGTGCCCCGCACGGTCTCCAGAGTGCTGCCGGGCGGAGCCGTGCCGACCGTCACCCACGCCGGGCGCGGCTCCGGCTCACCGGCCGCCCCGGTCGCCGGGGCCGCGAACGCGGTCAGTGCCGTGACCGTGACGGCGGTCGCCGCCCCGGCCCGCTTGATGGTGGTACGCATCGGTACCGCCCTTCTCGAAGATCGCCGATGTTGGGATCTTCCTAACGGGCGGGGCGGCGGTTTCCGTTCAATCTGTTCTCGTGTTCCCCTCTCGTTCACTCGTCCGGCCAGATGCCCGGAACGGACTCGGGCGGACCTGCGTGCTTGCGGGCGGACCTAGACGTGGATCGGGTGGGACACCCGTCCCGCCGTCTCGTCGATCTCCCCGTGCGCCTTGTCGAGCAGCCGCATCGCGAGCTCGTTCAGCGCCCGCGCACCGGCGATCTCCTCACCCACCCGGGGCTGGTTGGGGTCGGAGTGGTGGCGGCTGGCCCGCCCGTGCGCCCGTACGGCGCTGCCGTCGGGCAGACGCACCATGGCGACCGCTTTGGTGTGCTGGTCGTCCTCCATGAACTCCAGCTCGACGTGCCATCCCACAGCGGTGTGCATCATGACGATCACCTCCGGAACACCTGATTCCAGGGTGCTCCTCGCGGCGGGCGGGCGCACCCACGGAATCCCCGCGGAATCGTGGAAGGCGGCCCACCGGGGCGTTCCGGCGGCCCTGCGGGCCCCGTTCCCCCCGGGGCTACTCGGCGGACATGGCCTCCCGCATCGCCTTGGCGGTGACGGACGCGTCGTAGCCCTCGGGGACGCCGTCGACCAGGATGATGTCGCCCTCGATGTGCCGTGAGCGCAGCGGCGCGATCTCCTGGTAGGCGGGCGAGTCCCACCAGGCGCGGGCCTCGGCGGCCCCGGGGAAGCCGATCATCACGACGGAGCCGGGCCAGTCGCCCTCCAGCACCTCGTGCTGCGTGACGTGGACGAGGTAACGGCCTCCGTACGGCTCGAAAGTGCCGGGGAGCCGCTCGATGTAGTCGGCGACCTCGGGGTGCGGAGCGGCGTCCTGCAGGTGGGCTATGACGTAGGCGGGCATGGCGTCCTTCCGGTCGGTGGTCGGAGCGGGAGTGCGTATGACGGTGATCGTGGCAGGGTGCCGTGCCGGCGTCGATGACCCCAGAGGTAAGCGACCCCGGCGGGATCGTCCGGTGCCGGCCGGGCCGTCCGGTGCCGGCGGGCGGCCGGGCGGTGGCGTCACGTGCGCGTCCCCGCGCCGGCACGGCCGTCCCGGAAGATCCGGTCCAGGTGGTGCCCCAGGACCGCGGCGGCCTCCTCGGGGCCGCGCTGGCCGACGAGGACGCTGGTGCCGAGTCCGGCGGACAGGGCGAGCAGGCTGACGGCCTCCACCTCCGGATCCACGCCGGGCCGCAGGAGACCGCGCTCCGCCGCCTGCCGCAGGAGTCCGGTCACGGCGCCCTCGGCGGCGTCGGGGTTCTTGATGAACGGCTGGGAGGCGAGCGCCGGGTCGGTGGCCGACAGGACGGCGTACGAGGTGTAGACGAGGTGGAAGGTGCGGCTCTCCTCGTCGGCGGGCAGCGCCGCCCTCAGCACCGCCTCGATCGTCGCGCGCGGCCCCGGATCGTCGCCGGCGGCCCCGAGGCGGGCGGCGACCCGCTCCCCGAAGCGCTCGGCCAGCCGGTGCAGCCCGTGCAGGAGCAGTTTCTCCTTGGTCTCGAAGTAGTACTGCACCAGCCGCAGGGACACGCCCGCCTCCGCCGCCACGTCGCGCATCCCCACGGCGTGCAGCCCGCGCCGCGCCGCCACGCGCAGCAGCGCGTCGGCGATCTCCGTACGCCGCTCCGCGTGATCCACGCGCTTGGGCATCGGCCCCTCCTCCACTCACCCTGTCCACCGGCCGGGGCCGGTCCCGCCGGCACCCGTTGATGATACAACCGTATCACCAACGTGATACGTTCGTACCACGAAGGATCGACCCCGGAGGTGGCCGTGTCCCCGACCGCAACCCGCACCCAGGCCGATGTCGGCCGCTTCGTCAGCGACGCCTGGCGCGACCGGTACTTCGCCGCCTGCGACGCGGTCTACGCACTGGGAGCGCCCGCCGCCGCGGAGACCGACGTGGAGACCTCCTTCGGCACCACGCACGTCTACCGGTACGACCCCGCGGACCCCGCCGCGCGCTCCCGCACCCCCGTCGTCCTGGTGCACGGAGCGGGCTCCTGCTCCGCCATGTGGTACCCGAACACCCCCGCCCTCAGCGCCGTCCGCCCGGTCTACGCGATCGACACCCCGGGCGACCCCGGCCGCAGCGTCCAGCGCGAACCCGTCCACCAGCCCGAACACGCCGCCCGGTGGCTGGAGGAGACCCTCGCCGGGCTCGGGCTCGACCGCGTGCACCTGGTCGGCTCCTCCTACGGCGGCTGGCTCGCCCTGAACCAGGCGCACCGCGAGCCCGGCCGCCTCGCCTCGGTCACCCTGCTCGACCCCGGCGGCCTGGAGAAGGTGGGCCTGCGCTTCTTCGTCTGGATCTTCGCCAGCCTCTTCGCGACCTTCGCGCCCAAGGCGCTGCGCCCGCGGCTGGCGGCCTGGCTGGAGCAGCCGGTCCTCGTCGTGCCGGAACTGCGCACCATGATCAGGACGGGCGTCCGCGCCTACCGCATCCGCCGCCCCGCCCCCCTGCCCCTGTCCGACGGCGAGCTGTCCACCCTGCGCACCCCGCTCTACCTGGTGCTCGGCAGGCGCAGCCTCCTCGTGCACCCGCGCAGGCAGGTCGAGCGCGTCCCGCGCCTCGTACCCGGCGCCCGGGCCGAGATCGTCGACGGCACCGGCCACGGGCCCCAGATCGACCACGCGGAGGAGATCAACCGCCGGATGACGGCCTTCATGGACTCCGTCGACTGACCCGCGCCGGGGCGCCGGACCGCCGGGGCGGGAGGCGGCCTACCCGGCGTGCAGCATCAGCCCGATGCCGGCGACCAGCAGCCCGGCCGCCACGATCCGGGGCGCCCCGAACCGCTCCTTGAAGAACACGGCCCCGATCGCCGCGCCGGCCAGGATCGACGACTCCCGCAGCGCGGCGACCGGCGCGAGCTCGGCCCGGGTCTGCGCCCACAGCACCAGCCCGTACGCGGCCACGGACATCGCCGCGCCCAGCAGCCCGAGCCCGGCGACCGGCCGCAGCAGCGGCCAGGCCCGGCGGCGGTGGCGGTACAGGAAGTACGCGGGCAGCGCCACGCCCTCCACCGCCATCAGCCAGGCGATGTACCCGAGGGAGGACCCGGAGGCGCGCACGCCCAGCCCGTCGACGACGGTGTACGCCGCTATCGCCGCGCCGGTCGCCAGCGCCGCGCCGATCGCCGCCCAGTCGGGCCGCCGCCCGCGCAGCCCCCACAGGGCGACGCCGGTCAGCCCCGCGCAGGACAGCGCGATCCCGGCGGCCTGCCAGCCGTCCGGCACCTCGTGCGCGAAGACGGCGGCGAGCAGGGTGACCAGCAGGGGCGCGCTGCCGCGCGCGATCGGGTACGCCTGCCCGAAGTCCCCCAGCCGGAAGGACTTCATCAGCAGCGCGTAGTAGACGAGGTGGAGGGCGGCCGAGGCGAGCAGGTACGGCCACGCCCCCGCCGCCGGGAACGGTGTGAACGGCGTCATCGCCAGCCCGATCAGCGTCCCGCCGCCCGCGATCAGCGTGAAGCCGGCCAACTTGTCGGTGATCTTGTGGGCGATGGCGTTCCAGCCGGCGTGCGTGACGGCGGCCAGCAGGACGGCCGCCGTGACCGCAGGCGTCACGCGGTGCGCTCGCGCACGTCCACGAGGACGGCACCGGCGTGGGCGACGAGGTCCTTCGGCGCCATGGGGAAGACGGTGTACGGCGTCCCGGCGGCGGCCCAGACGACGTCGTGCGCGAGGAGGGACCGGTCGGCCAGCACCCGGGTCTTCGTACGGTGCCCGAAGGGCGGGACCCCGCCGATGGCGTACCCGGTGGTCTCCCGCACGGCCTTGGCGTCGGCCCGCGTGACCTTCGCGGCGCCGAGTTCCCCGCGCACCCGCTCGACGTCGACGCGGGAGGCACCGTCCATGAGGACCAGGACGGGCTCCCCGTCCGCCGCGAAGATCAGCGACTTGCAGATCTGGCTCAGCTCGCACCCGATCGCGGCGGCGGCCTCGGCGGCGGTGCGGGTGGCCTCCGGGAAGCTGCGGACCCGGGGGATCACATCACCGAGACCGAGCGCTTCCACGGCCTCGGCGAAACGGGGGTGGGGTGCTGAGTCGGCAGGTGTCGTCATGCGACGCACGCTAACGGTGCCTGTGCAGGGCACGCGACCGAGTTACCGCACCGCGGTCGGACAACCAGGCGGCACGGGCTCTCGGCTGCGCGGCGATGGCGTCCGGGCTGACGCCATCCGCCCTGCCCCCGGTCACGACCGGCTGAAAACCTGGTCTGCGTATGGAACATTGGCTACCTTCATATGAAGCACACGTCAGGGAGGTGCTATGTCCGCCACTCAGATCGACATCGACGACGAGGCTCTCGCCGAGGCGATGAGGTTGTCCGGAGCAAGGACCAAAAAAGAGATGGTCAACCTGGCGTTGCGCGAATATGCCGAACGCCGACGGCGCACCGAAGCCCGGCTGCGGCACCTTGAGCGTGCCCAGCAGTGGGACGAGGACGGCTTCTGGCGTCGTCACACGGCCGAAAAGGGCGCCGGTGACCGGGCCGAGAAGGGCGCCGGTGACCGGGTCGAGAAGGGCGCCGGTGACCGGGCCGAGAAGGACATCGCCCGACAGTGATCCGCTATCTTGCCGACTCGACCGCCGTGTGGCGGCTACAGCGTGACCGGAAGCTCAATGCGCTCTGGTCGCACGAACTGGACGACGGGGCGATCGGTTCGTGCGCGGCTCAGCGCACGGAATTCCTGCAATCAGCCCGCAGCCTCGACGAGTACGAGCACATGACGGACATGTTTGCCGACCTTCATCCGGACGTCGCCGTTCCCAAGGGAGCCTGGCGCTGGATCGAAGCGGCTCAGCACAGGCTCGCTCAGCGCGGGCAGCACCAGAGCCTGTCCACGGTCGACTGGCTCGTCTGCGCCACAGCCGCTCATCACGGCTTGGTGGTCCTGCACGACGACCAGGACTACCGCACCGCTGCCCGGGTCCTCACGGACCTGGCGGAGCGGAACGTGTACGCCGCTCCGATGTGAAAGAAGCCGGTGAGGGCCCTCCGTCCGCACGGAGAACCCTCACCGGCCGGTTTTCCCCCGGGCGGTCCGGCGCGTCAGACGCGCACGGCCTCCCGGTCCGCGTCGGGGTCGGTCTGCGTACGCAGGCCCTCGCCCTCGACGTCGACGTTGGGCAGTGCACGGTCCAGCCACTTCGGCAGCCACCAGGCGCGGCGGCCGAGGAGGGCCAGGACGGCCGGGACGAGGGCCATGCGGACGACGAACGCGTCGAAGAAGACGGCGATCGCCAGGCCGAAGCCGATCATCTTGACCATCGACTCGGAGGAGCCGATGAAGCCGGCGAAGACGGCGATCATGATGACGGCGGCGGCCGTGACGACCCGGGCGCCGTGCCGGAAGCCGGTCACCACCGCCTGGCTCGGCGTCTCGCCGTGGACGTGGGCCTCCCGCATCCGGGTCACGAGGAAGACCTCGTAGTCCATGGCGAGGCCGAAGACCACGCCGACCATGAAGATCGGCATCATCGACATGACCGGGCCGGTCTGCTCCACGCCCATCAGGTCCGCCAGCCAGCCCCACTGGAAGACGGCGACGACCGCGCCGAGGGCCGCGAGGACCGACAGCAGGAAGCCGAGGGCGGCCTTCAGCGGGACCAGGACCGAGCGGAAGACGACGATCAGCAGCAGGAACGCCAGGCCGACGACGAGGACGAGGTACGGCAGCAGCGCGTCGTTGAGCTTCTGGCTGACGTCGATGTTCATGGCCGTCGAGCCGGTGACCAGGACGGTCGCGCCCGTGTCGGCCTTGACCCCGGCGCCCGCGTCGCGGATGGAGTGGACCAGGTCCTCGGTGGTGACGGAGGACGGCTTGGACTGCGGGACGACGGTGATCGTCGCCGTGTCGCCGGCCTGGTTGGGCGCGGGCGGGGTCACCGCCGCCACGTCCTTCAGGCCCTTGATCTCCTCCACGACGTCGGTGAACACCGCCTTCGGGGCGTCGCTCGCCTGGGCGTCGACGACGACCATCAGCGGCCCGTTGAAGCCGGGGCCGAAGCCCTCGGAGAGCAGGTCGTAGGCGCGGCGCTGGGTCGTGGAGGTGGGCTGGGAGCCGTCGTCGGGCAGGCCCAGCTCCAGGGAGGCGGCGGGAACGGCCGCCGCGCCCAGGCCGACGACGCCGAGCAGGAGGACGGCGACGGGGCGGCGTACGACGAAGTTCGCCCAGCGGGTGCCCATGTTGGGCCGGGCGGTCCCGGCGGGCTCGCCCGCGGCCTTCTTCGCGGCCCGGCCGCCGCCCAGCAGCCTGCTCTTCTCGCCGGCCGGCTTGACCTTGCGGCCCGCGTAACCGAGCAGCGCGGGGATCAGCGTCAGGGCGATCAGGACCGCGATGACGACCGTTCCGGCGGCGGCGACGCCCATCTTGGTGAGCATCGGGATGTTGACGACGGCGAGGCCCACCAGGGCGATGACCACGGTCAGGCCGGCGAAGACGACGGCCGAGCCCGCGGTGCCGACGGCCCGCCCGGCGGCCTCCTCGCGCTCGCGGCCCTCGGCCAGCTCGGCGCGGTAGCGGGAGACGATGAACAGGGCGTAGTCGATGCCGACCGCCAGGCCGATCATCATGGCCAGCGTGGAGGTGGTGGAGCCCAGGTCCAGCACGTTGGCCAGCGCGGTGATCGAGGAGACGCCGATGCCGACGCCGATCAGCGCGGTCAGCAGCGGCAGCCCGGCCGCGACCAGCGAGCCGAAGGTGACGACGAGGACGACGGCGGCGATCGCGATGCCGATGATCTCCGTCGCGCCGGTCTCCGGCATCGCGCTGAGCGCGTCACCGCCGATCTCGACGGTCAGTCCGGCGTCCCGCGCCTGCTGCGCGGCGTCCTGGAGGGCGTCCTTCGTCGACTCCTCCAGCTCCATGCCGGAGACGTCGTACTTCACCTGCGTGTACGCGATCGTGCCGTCCTTGCTGACGGCGTGCGCGGTGTACGGGTCGGTGACGGAGGCGACCTCGGAGCCGTCGGACAGCTCCCGGACGGTCTTCTGGACGGCCGCCTTGTTCCCGGCGTCCGTCATCGTCTCCCCGTCGGGCGCCTTGAAGACGACGCGGGCGGTCGCCCCGTCGGCGCTGGCGCCGGGGAAGCGCTCTTCGAGCAGGTCGAAGGCCTTCTGTGCCTCGGTGCCGGGGATGGAGAAGGAGGTGGAGCCGGCGGGCGGGGCGCTGGCCGCGCCGACACCGGCGAGGGCCAGCAGCGCCACCCATATCAGGGCGACGACGTGCCGTCGCCGGAAGGCGAGCCGGCCGAGTTTGTAGAGGAACGTGGCCACGAGGGCGTACTCCCGGTCAGGTCGTGGGGTCTGGCATGGGGTCTTCAGGGCAGAGGGGATCGGCCCGACGACGTGAGCGGTGTGACGTCAGGGGGTGTCCGGCCCGCGGGGACGGGTCAGGGGGTGGTGGGCACGCCGAGGGCGGGGAGGACCACGGCGTCGATGTACGAGAGGAGGAACCCCTGGGTGGGCGGCAGATCGTCGATCAGCGTGCGGGTGACGAACGCGCCGACCAGCATGTGCACGACGTACTCCAGCGCGGGGGCGTCCTCGCGGACCTCGCCGCGCTCGACCGCGCGCCGCAGCACCCGCCGGAACTCCGCCATCTCCGGCTCGATGAGCAGTTCCTTGAACGCCCGCCGCAGATCCGGGTTGGTGTGCACCGCCATGGACAGGCCCCGCATCAGCGCGGAGTTCTGTTCCATGACGCAGTCGTCCTCGCGGGTCACCAGGGCGTGCAGGTCGCCCCGCAGGGACCCGGTGTCGACGTCGGCGATGCCCCCCGGCTTGCCGTGGCGCAGCGCTCTGACGACCAGCTCGGGCTTGCCGCCCCACTGGCGGTAGAGCGTCGCCTTGCTGGACCGGGTGCGGGCGGCGACGGCGTCCATGGTCAGGGCGTCGTAGCCGACCTCCCGGAGCAGGTCGAGCACGGCCGCGTAGAGCTCGGCCGCGCGCTCGGGGGTGATGCGGCTGCGGCGCGCCGTCGCGGCCTCGGCCATGTCCCTCACCCTTCCGCTCGCCGTGGACCCGCCGGACGCCGGCGGTCTCGTACGTGACGAATGTAGCCCACCCCACAAGCGAAACGAAACGGTTTCGTACGTGTTCTCGGTCACGACTGTCAGCGGCGCATAAGGGCGGCCGGGCCTCCCCGGAGGGCACCCCCGGCCACCCGGGCCGCCCGCGTCCGGAGGGCACCCCCGGCCACCCGGGCCGCCCGCGTCCGGAGGGTGCCCCCCGGTCTGCCCGAGTTGCCCGCGTCCGGAGGGTGACCCCAGGTCCGCCCGAGTTGCCCGTCTCCGGCCCCCGGCCAAGCATGGGAAGGTGAGCTATCTGCGCCTTCCGCACCTCAGTGGCGACCTGCTGTGCTTCGTGGCCGAGGACGACCTCTGGCTCGCCCCCCTGGACGCCCCGGGCCGCGCCTGGCGGCTCACCGTCGACCGCACCAAGGCCGGCCACCCCCGCTTCTCCCCCGACGGGCGCCACATCGCGTACACCAGCTGGCGCACCCTGGTGCCGGAGGTGTACCTGGTGCCGGTGGACGGCGGGCCGGGGCGGCAGCTCAGCCACTGGGGCAGCGCGGACGCCCGGGTGTGCGGCTGGGCACCGGCCGACCGGGACGCGGACGCCGCCGTCCTCGCGGTCTCCTCCCACGGCGAGCCGTTCTCCCACCTCACCTGGGCCTACAAGATCACCCCGGACGGCGACCCCGGCCGCAAGCTGCCCTGGGGCCCGGTCGGCGACCTCCAGGTCGCCGACCTCGACGGCGAGCGCAAGACGCTGCTGCTCACCGGCGTCCCGCCGCACGAACCCGCCGCCTGGAAGCGCTACCGGGGCGGCGCGACGGGCCGGCTGTGGCTGCACGGGCAGCGGCTGCTGCCCGACCTCGGCGGCCACCTCCAGTCCCCGATGTTCGTGGGCGGCCGGATCGCCTTCCTCTCCGACCACGAGGGCGTCGGCAACCTCTACTCCTGCGCGTACGACGGCTCCGACCTGCGCCGCCACACCGACCACGACGCCTTCTACGCCCGGCACGCCGCCAGCGACGGCACGCGGGTGGTGTACCAGTGCGCCGGCGACCTGTGGATCGTCGACGACCTCTCCCCCGGCAGCGAACCGCGCCGGCTGGAGGTGCGGCTGAGCGGGCCGCGCGCGGGGCGGCGCCCCTACCAGGTGCCCGCCGCGCAGCACGTGGGCGGCCTCTCCGTGGACGAGACGGGCCGCGCCAGCGCCGTCGTCGTACGGGGCAGCCTGTACTGGCTCACCCACCGGGACGGCCCGGCGCGCACCCTCGCCGACACCCCCGGGGTACGGGTGCGGCTGCCGGAGATGCTCGGGGCGAGCGGGCGGATCGCGTACGTGACCGACGCCGACGGCGAGGACGCCGTCGAGATCGCCTACCTGCCGCGCGCGACCGGGGGCCGTACGCCGCGGCGGCTGGCCTCCGGGAAGCTGGGCCGGGTGCTGGAGATGGCCTCGGACCCCGAGGGCGAGCGGCTCGCCCTCGCCTCGCACGACGGCCGGCTGCTGCTGCTCCCGGTGCCCGACGAGACGGCCGCCGTGGAGCCGGAGGGGGAGGCCGGGGCGGGGCCGGGCGCGGAGGCGGAGGCGGAGGCGGACGTCACCGAGCTGGTCCGGTCGGACAACGGGCCGGTGCGCGACCTCGCCTTCTCCCCGGACGGGGCCTGGCTGACCTGGTCCCACCCGGGCATCGGGCGGACGCTGCGGCAGATCAAAATGGCCCGGATCAAGGACGGGTTCGTCGTCGACGTCACCAACGGCCGCTTCGAGGACGAGAACCCCGTCTTCACCCGCGACGGCCGCTATCTGGCGTTCCTGTCCTGGCGCGGCTTCGACCCGGTGTACGACGTGCACACCGGGGACCTGTCCTTCCCGCTGGGCTGCCGCCCCTACCTCGTGCCCCTCTCCTCGGCGACGCCCTCCCCCTTCGCGCTGAACCCGGAGGGCCGCCCGGCCGCCGGCGGCCTGGACCCGGTGGAGGACGAGCCCGGCGAGGGCGGCGCGGTCACCGTCGAGGTGGAGGGCCTGGAGAACCGGGTCACCCCCTTCCCCGTCACCGCCTCCAAGTACTCGGCGCTGCATCCGGTCGCGGGCGGCGGGCTGGTGTGGCTGCGCTGGCCGATCTCGGGTGCGCTGGGCGAGACGTTCGCCAACCCCAACGACCCCAGCGAGCGGCCCACCCTGGAGCACTTCGGCCTCACCAAGGCGAAGAAGACCGAACTCGTCGGCCACCTCGACTCGTTCGCCGTCAGCGGCGACGGCACCCGGCTCGTCGTCCTGGACGAGGGCGACCTGCGCGCGGTGCCCGCCACCGAGCCCGGCGACAGCGACTCCACCACCTGGATCGACCTGCGCCGCATCCTGCACCAGGCCGACCCGGGCGCGGAGTGGCGGCAGGCGTACGCGGAGGCGGGGCGGCTGACCCGCGCCTTCTTCTGGGAGCCGGGCATGTGCGGCATCGACTGGGACGGGGTGCTGGAGCAGTACCGCCCGCTGGTCGAACGGGTCGCCACCCCGGACGAGTTCGCGGACCTGCTGCGGGAGGTGCTGGGCGAACTGGGCACCTCGCACGCCTACGTCTCCGCCGCCCGCCGCAACGAGGGCCCGCCGCACTACCAGCGCTGGCAGGGCCTGCTGGGCGCCAACCTCGCGTGCCGGGAAGGGCGCTGGATCGTCAAGCGCATCCTGCCCGGCGACTCCTCCGACTCCAAGGCCCGCTCCCCGCTGGCCGGCACCGGCATCCGCGAGGGCGCCGTCCTGACCCACGTCGACGGCCGCCCGGTGGACCCGGTGGCGGGGCCGTATCCGCTGCTGGCGGGCTCGGGCGGGACGACCGTGGAGCTGACGTTCGAGCCGGAGGCCGGGGGGCCGCCCCGGCGGGTGGCCGTCGTGCCGCTGATCGACGACCGGCCGCTGCGCTACCAGGACTGGGTGGTCAAACGCCGGGAGGTGGTGCGGGAGCTGAGCGACGGGCGGTGCGGCTACCTGCACATCCCCGATATGGGCGGCTCGGGCTGGGCGCAGTTCAACCGCGACCTGCGCATGGAGGTGTCCCGGCCCGCGCTCATCGTGGACGTGCGCGGCAACGCGGGCGGGCACATCAGCGAACTCGTCGTCGAGAAGCTGACCCGCACCATCCTGGGCTGGGACCTGACCCGGGGCGCCCAGCCGGTGTCGTACACGTCGAACGCGCCCCGGGGCCCGGTCGTGGCGGTGGCGGACGAGGCGACCTCCTCCGACGGCGACATGATCACCGCCGCGTTCAAGCTGCTGAAGCTGGGCCCGGTGGTCGGGCAGCGCACCTGGGGCGGCGTGGTCGGCATGACCGGGCGGCACCGCCTGGGCGACGGCACGGTCATCACGGTGCCGATGAACGCGGCCTGGTTCGACGCCTACGGCTGGTCGGTGGAGAACCACGGCGTCGCCCCCGACCTGGAGGCGCTGCGCACCCCGCTGGACTGGGCCGAGGGCCGCTACCCGGTGCTGGGCGACGCGGTCCGGCTGGCGCTGGAGCTGCTGGAGACCAACCCGCCCGCCACGCCGCCGGACTACCGGGACGTGCCGGACCGGACCCGGCCGCCGCTGCCGCCGAGGTCGTGAGCCCTGGAGCCGTGAGCCCCGGAGCCGCGAGCCCTGGCCCTGCGCCGCCGGCACGGAAAAAGGGCCACGGACACGGAAAAGGCCCCTGGAAACCGCCGGGGACACGGGAAAAGGCCCCGGACACGGGAAAGGGGCGCCCCTCGCCGAGGGGCGCCCCTTCGCTCAGCAGTGCGTCAGGCGTCGTAGTCCTGGCGGAGGCGGTCCTCCTGCGTCTGCCGCTCGGTGTCCAGGTCGTCGTCGTCGCGGCGGCGGCGGTTCTGCATCTGCTCCTTGGCCTGCTCGGCCCGCTGCCGGGCCTGGTCCTGCAGACGCTCGGACTTCTCCTGGAACTGGTCCTTCATGCCCATGTGGGTTCACTCCCGTAGTGGGTGGGGAAATCGGGCCCGCCCCCGTACCGGACGGGTTCGGGCTCGATCAGATTCACACGGGCCGTGACGCTGCGCATGTCGATCAGTGACGCTCCGTACCCACCTGCGTCCGGTGCTGTTCGTCGGCCGCGCCGCCCGCGCCGACCAGGCCCATGCGCATGCCGGTGAGCCGGTCCGCGAAGCGCCGCATCTCCCGCTGGCCGACCGTCCCGATGACCGCCGGGAGGTACCCGCGCACGCCCTGCATGCCGCGCAGCCACCACTGTCCGTACACGTGCGTGGACCGCCGCTCGATGCCCTCCACGAGCCGGTCGACGGCCGGTCCCAGCGGGTACGTCTTGTTCGACGGCCACGGCAGCCGCTGCCGCAGCTCCCGCATCACGTCGTCCCGGTCGGCGCCGCGCACCATGTCGGTGTCGGTCCACGACAGGTAGCCGACGCCGACCTTCACGCCCCGGTGGCCGACCTCGGCACGCAGGCTGTGCGCGTACGCCTCCACACCGGACTTGGAGGCGCAGTACGCCGTCATCATCGGGGCGGGCGTGAGGGCGGCCAGGGACGCGATCTGGAGCAGGTAGCCCCGGCTGTCGAGGAGCGGCGGCAGGAAGGCGCGGGCGGTCACCGCCGACCCGACGAGGTTGACCTCGATCACCCGCCGCCATGCCTCGGGGTCGGAGTCGGTGAACGGCCCGCCGGTGGCGACCCCCGCGTTGGCGACCACGATGTCGACCCTGCCGAAGCGTTCCTTCACCTCCCGCGCGACCCGTGCCATCGTCTCGTGGTCGGTGACGTCGGCGTACCAGTGGTCGCTGTCGCTGTGCAGCCGCGCCGAGACCTGCTTGAGCGCGTCCGGCTCCAGCCCGACGAGGGCCACCTTCACCCCGCGCGCGGAGAGCTTGCGGGCCAGCAGTTCCCCGACGCCGCGCGCCGCTCCGGTGACGACGGCGACCCGTCCTTCCAGGCTGACCTTGCTCATGCGCTCTCCTCGGCGTGTGCGGCGGGCGTGGGGGAGTCGGTGGGCGTGGGGGCGGACGTGCGGGCGGGCAGGTGCGCGGCGGCGAGGGCGCGGATCTTCCCGGTGACCAGGTCCGGTGCTTCGACCGGCGTCATGTGGCCGACGCCGGGCAGTTCGGTGAGGCCGAGGCAGTTCGGCAGCGCGGCGGCCAGCGCACGGGCGTGCACCGGCGGGGTCAGCCGGTCGGCCGTGCCGACCAGCACCTCCGTCGGGGCCGTCAACCGCCGTACCGCGTGGTCGAGGTCGAGCAGGTCGAGCACCCGCGACCAGGCGTGGCGCACCGAGCGCGGGCAGGCGTGCACGATCCGGGCGCACGCCCGGACCATGTGCGGGGCCGCACCCGGGCCCATCGTCCCGTACTTGAGGACGCGCAGGCTGAGCGGCGTGACCGGTCCGAGCGGGGCGCGGGAGCCGAGGACGTGCCGGGTCAGCCGGGTCCGCAGCGGGCCCTCCCGCAGCGGGAGCACGGTCGAGGAGGCGACCAGCCGGGAACTGCCGGTGCTGCACAGCAGTACGGCCGCCGCGCGCTCGCGCAGGGCGGACCGGCCGGCCGCGGCCAGCACCGTCATGCCGCCCATGGAGTGCCCGGCGATCACGGCCCGCTCGCCCGGGGCGAGGGTGGCGTCGAGCACGGCCTCCAGGTCGTCGGCGAGGGCGTCGGCGGTGCACACCGGGTGGGCCGGGCTGCGGCCGTGGCCGCGCTGGTCGTAGGCGATGACGCGGTGGTCGGCGGCCAGGGCGCGGATCTGCGCCGCCCAGAAGGCGGTGGAGCAGGTCCAGCCGTGGGAGAGGACGACGGCCGGGGCGTCCGGGTCGCCGTCGGGGCCGTGCACCTCGACGTGCAGGCGGGCGCCGTCGGCGGAGCGGACGGTCAGTTCGCGGGCGGGGGCGGGCGGGGCGTAGGGGCCGGCGGCGGAGCCGGGCGGGGGAACGGGGACGCGGGGGCGGCGAGGGCTCACGCGGTCACCCCGGCCTTCTCCGTACCGGTGTCCGTACCGGTGCCCGTGCCCGCGCCGGCATCCACGCCCGCACCCGCACCCGCACCGGCACCGGCACCGGCACCGGCACCGGCACCGGCACCGGCACCGGCACCGGCAGGAACGTTCTTCCTCGCCGGAGGCCGCAACACCTGATACTCCATCAGGTCCACCCGCCGCGTCGCCCGCCGGAACTCGCTCGTCGTGCCCGGCCAGACGGTGGTGTTGCGCCCGTTCGCGTCCAGGTACCAGCTCGTGCAGCCGCCGGTGTTCCACACCGTGCGCTTCATTCGCTCCTGCACCCGCCGGTTCCAGGCCCGTACGGCCTCGGGGCGGGCGTCGAGGGCGACCCGGCCGCCGAGGACGTCCAGCTGGCGCAGGTAGTCGGCCAGGTAGTTCAGCTGGGACTCGATCATGAGGATCATGGACGAGTTCCCGAGGCCGGTGTTGGGCCCGATGATCGTCATCCAGTTCGGGAAGCCGGCCGCCGAGGCACCGCGCAGCGCCTCCATCCCGTCCTTCCAGGTCTCGGCGAGGGTGCGCCCGTCCGCGCCCACCACCCGCTCGGCGATGGGCATGTCGGTGACGTGGAAGCCGGTGCCGAAGACGATCGCGTCGGCCTCGGCCTCGCTGCCGTCGGCGGCGACCAGGGTCGAGCCGCGCACCTCGGCCAGTCCGCTCGCGACGACGTCCACATTCGGCCGGGCGAGCGCCGGGTAGTAGTCGTTGGAGAGCAGGATCCGCTTGCAGCCGATGCGGTAGTCGGGGGTCAGCTTGGCGCGCAGGGCCGGGTCCTTGATGGCGCGGGCCATGTTCCGCTTGGCGAGCTGCTCCACGAGCCCCAGTTCGTTCGGGTGCTTGGTGAACGCCTGGACCTGGAGTTCCCGGATGCCCCACAGCAGGCCGCGGCGGAGCCGCGTGGTGAGCGGCAGCGCCCGGTGCAGGGCGCGCTCGGCGGGGCCGATGGCCCGGTCGGCGCGGGGCATCACCCAGGCCGGGGTGCGCTGGAAGAGGGTGAGGCGGCCGACGCGGGGCTGGATCGCCGGCACGATCTGGATGGCGGACGCGCCGGTGCCGATCATCGCGACCCGCTTGCCGGTGAGGTCGTAGTCGTGGTCCCAGCGGGCCGAGTGGAAGACCTTGCCGGGGAAGGTGTCCAGCCCCGGGATGTCCGGGATCTTCGGGTCGGACAGCGGCCCGGTGGCGGAGACGACCATGTCGGCCGTCAGCCTCCCGCCGCCGGTCTCGATCTCCCACCACAGCCGCTCGGCGTCCCAGGTCATCCGCTTCACCTCGGCGTCGAACCGGATGTGCGGGCGGAGCCCGAAGGTGTCCGTCACGTGCTCCAGGTAGGCGCGGATGTGCCGCTGGCCGGAGAAGGTGCGCGGCCAGTCGGGGTTGGGCGCGAAGGAGAAGGAGTACAGGTGGGACGGGACGTCGCACGCGCATCCCGGATAGCTGTTGTCCCGCCAGGTGCCGCCGACGCTGCCGGCCCGTTCCAGGACGACGAAGTCGGTGATCCCCTCGCGGCGCAGCCGCACGGCGGCCCCCAGCCCGCCGAACCCGGACCCGACCACCGCCACGCGTACATGCTCGTGCTCGGCCATTCCGACGCCTCCACACATCGCCTCGGACTCTGCCAGTGAACACTGGCGCAATGGGGAGAGTAGAGGAGCGGCGTACCGACCGGTAGGGGGTGGGGCGAGGAAAGTTACCGCCGGTACGCCCTACGCTTCCGGCGTGGCAGAAGACGCTGGACGCACCGAGAACCCCGGAGCCGGCAAGGACACCGGACCCGCCGGGCCCGCCGGTTCCGCGGCACCCCGCGAGTACCGCACGGAGGAGCTGGCCCGGCTGGCCGGCATCACGGTGCGCACCCTGCGCTTCTACCGCGAACGCAGACTGCTCCCCCCGCCCCGCCGCGAGGGCCGCATCGCCTGGTACGACGACCACCACCTGGCCCGCCTGCGCACCATCTCCGCCCTCCTGGAGCGCGGCCACACCCTCAGCGGCATCGCGGAGCTGGCCGACGCCTTCGACCACGGCCGCGACGTGGGCGACCTGCTCGGCTACGGCGAGCCCACCGAGGAGACCCCGGTCCGCCTCACCCCCGAGGAACTCGCCGACCGCTTCGCGGGCCAGGCCACCCCCGAGAACCTCGCCGCCGCCCTGGAGCTCGGCTACCTCGGCACCGACGGCGACGAGATCGTCCACATCAGCCGCCGCCTGCTGGACGTGTCCTCGGCCCTGGTCCGCGAGGGCATCCCGCTCGCCGACGTGCTGGCGGCGGGCAAACGCGTCCGCGAGCACGCCGAGGCCCTCGCCGGGCTCTTCGCCGACCTGATCCTGCGCCACGCGACCGAGGCCGACCTGCCCCGCCTGCGCCCCCTGGCCCGCAGCGTGGTGGAGGCGGAACTGTCGCTGGCGCTGGACCGGCGGCTGCGCAAGGAGGGCTGATCCCCCGGCCTCGACCCCCGGCCCCCGGCCTCCGTCAGTCCCCGAACACCACGGTGACGGGCGCGTGGTCCGACCACCGCTCGGCGTGACTGGCGGCCCGTTCGACGACCGCCTTCACCGCCCGTCCCGCCAGCCCGGGCGTCGCCATCTGGTAGTCGATCCTCCACCCCGCGTCGTTGTCGAAGGCCCGCCCCCGGTACGACCACCACGTGTACGGCCCCTCCACCCCCGGATGGAGCGCCCGCACCACGTCCACGTACCCGCCGTCCACCGGGTCGAGCACCCGCCCCAGCCACTCCCGCTCCTCGGGCAGGAACCCGGAGTTCTTGCGGTTGGCGCGCCAGTTCTTCAGGTCGGCCTCGCGGTGGGCGATGTTCCAGTCGCCGCAGACGACGACCTCGCGGCCGTCGGCGGCGGCGCGCTCGCGCAGCTCCTTGAGGTAGGCGAGGAACTCGCCCATGAAGCGGACCTTCTCGTCCTGGCGCTCGGTGCCGGCCTCGCCGGAGGGGAGGTAGAGGGAGGCGACCGTCACACCGGGCAGGTCGGCCTCGACGTACCGGCCGCTCGCGTCGAACTCGGACGAGCCGAAGCCGACCTGGACGCGGTCGGGCTCGCGGCGGCTGTAGAGGGAGACGCCGGCGCGGCCCTTGGCGGCGGCGGGGGCGTGCGTCACGTGCCAGCCCTCGGGCTCGCGCACCTGCTCGGGGAGCTGGTGCGGTTCGGCGCGCACCTCCTGGAGGCAGAGCACATCGGCGGAGGTGGCGGCGAGCCACTCCACGAAGCCTTTCTTCGCGGCGGCGCGCAGGCCGTTGACGTTGACGGAGGTCACGGTGAGCATCCGGGCACCTTACCGGCACACTGGACGAGGTCCTGTTCCGGACCGCTTCGGCACCCTCCACCATCGCATCGACATACGGCAGGCAGCATGGACATACGCCCGGTCCCCTTCGACCACCCCGACGCCGTCAAGCTCAACGACGAGGTCCAGGCCGAGTACGCCGTGCGCTACGGCGACGGCGGCGACGCGACCTATCTGGAACCGTCGCACTTCGCGCCGCCGAACGGCCTCTACCTGCTCGCGTACGACGAGGCCGGCGTCCCGGTCGCCTCCGGCGGCTGGCGGGCGCAGGACGCCAACGAGGAGAACTACCGCGACGGCGACGCCGAGCTGAAGCGGATGTTCGTGATCGAGCAGATGCGCGGCCGGGGGCTGGCCCGGCGCATCCTGGCCGCGCTGGAGGAGGACGCGCGGGCGGCGGGCCGGACGCGCATGGTGCTGGAGACCGGTACCAAGCAGCCGGAGGCGGTGGCGCTGTACCTGTCCAGCGGCTACGAGCCGTGCGAGAAGTTCGGCTACTACCGTTTCCACGAGAGCAGCCTCTGCTACGCCAAGAAGCTCTAGCTCACCCCCGCAGGAAGGCCAGCACCGCCAGCACCCGCCGGTGGGTGTCGTCGGCCGGCGGCAGGTCCAGCTTGGTGAGGATGGAGCCGATGTGCTTGCCGACGGCCGCCTCGGACACCACCAGCTCCCGGGCGATCGCCCCGTTGGACCTGCCCTCGGCGACCAGCGCCAGCACCTCCCGCTCGCGCGGGCTCAGCCGCGCGAGCGGGTCCCGGCGCCGGCGCAGCAGCTGCCGTACGACCTCCGGGTCGACGACCGTGCCGCCGGACGCCACCTCGCCCAGCGCGTCCATGAACTGCTCGACCTGGCCGACCCGGTCCTTGAGGAGGTAGCCGACGCCGGCGCCGTCCCCGGAGTCGAGCAGTTCACCGGCGTAGGCCCGCTGCACGTACTGGCTGAGCACCAGCACCGGCAGGCCGGGCCGCTCCTGGCGCAGCCGGACCGCCGCGTGCAGACCCTCGTCCTGGAAGCCGGGCGGCATCCGCACGTCCGTCACGACGATGTCGGGTGTGTGCGCGGCGGTCTCGGCGATCAGGGCGTCCGCGTCGCCGACCGCGGCGACGACCTCGTGCCCGAAGCGGGTGAGCAGGCCGATGAGTCCTTCGCGCAGCAGGACGCTGTCCTCGGCCAGGACTATGCGCAGGGGGCGTTCTGGTCGGTCGGCCGGCAAGGGATCTCCACACGCAGCAGGGTCGGTCCGCCCGGCGGGCTGGACAGGGAGAGTCTGCCATCGAGGACCGACACCCGGTCGGCGAGTCCGGTCAGGCCGCTGCCGCCGTCCGCGTCCGCCCCGCCGCGGCCGTCGTCGCGGACCACCAGGACCAGCCGCCCGTCGGCATACCCGCCGCTCACCTCGGCCCGGCCCGCCCCGCTGTGCTTGGCGATGTTGGCGAGGGCCTCGCACACCACGAAGTACGCGGCCGTCTCCACCGGCCCGGGCAGCCGTCCGGGCAGGTCCAGGTCGAGGTCGACGGGGACCGGGCTGCGGTCGGCGGCGTCGGCGACGGCGGCTTCGAGGCCGTAGTCGGTGAGGACCTTGGGGTGGATGCCGTGGATGAGTTCCCTCAGTTCGGCCAGGGCCCGGCCCGCCTCCTCGTGGGCCTGGGCCAGCTGGTCGGCGAGCGGTCCGGGCGGGGCGTCCAGGCGGGCCAGGCCCAGGGTCATGCTGAGGGCGACCAGCCGCTGCTGGGCCCCGTCGTGCAGGTCGCGTTCGATGCGCCGCCGTTCCGTCTCGAACGCGTCGACCAGCCGGGCCCGGGAGCGCACCAGTTCGGTGACCCGGTCGCTGTCGCCGTCCTTCGCGGTGAGCAGCGCCCGCGCCAGCTCGGCCCGCACCCCGGCCACCACGCCCAGGGCGTAGGCGCCGGCCGCCAGCAGCACCAGGCCGAGCGCGGCGACCGCGCAGGCCCCCGCCCAGGTGTCCACCAGGAACAGCTTGACCACCTTCGCCTCGCCGTCGACGGCGACCAGCACCGGCGCGGCCACCATGGACAGCGGCAGGCCCACGGCGGCCAGGACGGCCAGCGCGTCCAGCGGCCACAGCACCAGGCCCAGCAGCACCGCGTACGCCAGCTCCCGCCAGGTCACCGCCTCGCGCAGCCGCGTCGTGAGCCAGGACGCCAGTCCGTGCCGGTCGGGCACCCGGTGCTGCCCGCCCGGCACCGGGCCCAGCCCGGCCAGCCGCAGCCGCCACCGCTCCACGGCGGCCACGGGTATCCCGGTCAGCGCGGTGAGCACCAGCAGCGGCAGCCCCAGCAGGACGACGGCGAGCGCTCCGCCGACCACGACCCCGCTGACGGTCACCACCAGGACGACCGCGCCGAGCAGCGCCCCGCTCGCCAGGAACGCCACCGCCCGCCAGGGCCAGACCGACCCCAGGTATCCGCGCTCGCCGAGCGCCCGCCACACCGTCATGCGGATCACCGTAGGGGCGGGCCGCCCGCCCGCACCATGGGCGTGGCGGGAGGCCGGGGGGTATGCCTGGCCCTACCCCAAGTCTCGCCCCTGCCGCACTGATCCACCGTGCCGTCCTGCGGTTTCGTGGAGCCCACGGCAGACACCGGCACGAACACCGGTACGACGACACCGGTACGACGACACCGGTACGGCGACGAACACGGCAACGAGTGGGGGCACGGGGACAGATGGAACCCAACGCGATCGAACTGCGCGCGGTGCGCAGGCAGTACGGCTCGGGGGAGGGCCGGGTGACCGCGCTCGACGGCGTCTCGCTCGCCTTCCCGCGCGGCACCTTCACCGCCGTCATGGGGCCCTCCGGCTCGGGCAAGTCCACCCTGCTGCAGTGCGCGGCGGGGCTGGACCGGCCCACGGCGGGCTCGGTGCGGCTCGGGGAGACGGAGCTGACCGGGCTGAGCGAGCGGCGGCTGACCCTGCTGCGCCGCGAGCGGATCGGGTTCGTGTTCCAGGCGTACAACCTGGTGCCGTCCCTGACCGCCGCGCAGAACGTCGCCCTGCCGCTGCGGCTGGCCGGCCGGCGCCCGCGCAGGGCCGAGGTGCGGGAGGTGCTGCGGCAGGTCGGGCTCGCCGAGCGGGCCGGGCACCGGCCCGCCCAGCTGTCCGGCGGCCAGCAGCAGCGGGTGGCACTGGCCCGCGCCCTGATCACCCGGCCGGAGGTGCTGTTCGGCGACGAGCCGACCGGCGCGCTGGACTCGGTGACCGGCCGGGAGGTGCTGGCGCTGCTGCGCGGCATGGTCGACGCCGAGGGCCGCACGGTCGTGATGGTGACCCACGACCCGGTCGCCGCCTCCTGGGCCGACCGCGTCGTCTTCCTCGTCGACGGGCGGGTCCACGGCGAGCTGGCCGGCGCCCCGGCCGGGGAGATCGCGGCACGCATGACCACCCTGGAGACCCCGCTGACCACCTCGGAGACCCTGCCGTGCTGAGCATCGCCCTGCGCACCCTGCGCACCCGCTGGACCACCTTCACCGGCAGCTTCGTCGCCCTCGCGCTCGGCGTGGCCCTGCTCGCCGTGATGGGCCTGGCCCTGGCCTCGGCGGCCGACGCCCCGCAGCGCGCCCCGGAGCGGTTCGCCGCGGCGCCGGTGGTGGTGCGGGGGCAGGACACCCTGAGCGTGTCCACTCCGATCGGGGTCCGCAGCAAGCCGCTGCCGCACCCCCGCCCGGTCCCGGAACGGACCCTGGCCGCGCTGCGCGCCCTGGGCCCGGTCACCGAGGACCGCTCCTTCCCGGTCCGGGCCGAGGGGGCGCCCGGCCCGCTGGTGGGCCACCCGTGGTCGACGGCCGCCTTCGCCCCGTACGGCCTGACCGCGGGCCGCGCGCCGCGGACGGCCGACGAGGTGGTGGTCACCGGCGCCTGGGCGGCGGTCGGCGAGCGGCTGCGCACCGGTCACGGCACCGTGCGCGTGGTGGGCACGGCCGCCGACCGCGGCTTCGAGCGGGCCGTCTTCTACACCGACGCGCGCGCCGCGCGGCTGGCGCCGGTGAGCACCCAGCTGGTCGTGGACGCGGACCCCGGCCGGGTACGGCAGGCGGTGGGCGGCACCGCCCGGGTGCTCACCGGGGACGCCCGCCGCCTGGCGGACGCCGACCCGGACCGCGACCGGGAGGCGGTCACGGCGCTGAACGCGCTGTTCGGGACGGCGGGCGGCGTGGCCGCCTTCGTGTCGGTGTTCGTGGTGGCGTCGACATTCGCCTTCTCCGTCGCCCAGCGGCGCCGGGAGTTCGGGCTGCTGCGCCTGGCGGGCGCCACCCCGGGCCAGGTCCGCCGCCTGGTGGGCGCGGAGGCGCTGCTGGTCGGCGTGGCCGCCTCGGCCACGGGCTGCGCGCTGGGCGCGTACGCCGCCCCGCACCTGGCCGCGTGGGTGGTGCGGGAGGGCCTGGCGCCCGCCTGGTTCGCCATCGGCGACCACACCTGGCCGTACCACCTCGCCTTCTGGACGGGCCTGCCGGTGGCGCTCGGCGGGGTCGTGGCCGCGTCCTGGCGGGCCGGGCGCACCGGCCCCGCCCAGGCGCTGCGCGAGGCGTCCGTCGACGCCGGGACCCTGACCCGGGGCCGCCTGCTGTGCGGTACGGCCCTGCTGCTGACGGCCGTGGCGACCCTGGCCGCGGCCCTGCTGACCGACCCGGCCGAGCTGCTGCACCGCAAGACGTACATCAGCCGCCCGATGCTGCTGATCACGGCGGTGGCGCTGCTGTCCCCGCTCCTGGTGCGCCCGCTCGTCCGGCTGATCGCCTGGCTGCCGTCCCGGCTGCCCGGCGCGGGCGGGATGCTGGTGCGGGAGAACGCCGCCGCGGCCGTCCGCCGCACCGCCTCCGTCGCGGCGCCCGTGCTGGTCACGGTGGCGCTGACGGGATCGCTGCTCGGCGCGACGGCGACGCTGAACCGGGCGCAGGCCGCGGAGCAGCGGCAGCGCACCGCCGCCGACCTCGTGGTGACGGCACCGGGCGGCCTGGACCCGGCAGCGGTGCGCCGGCTGCGTGCGGTACCCGGCGCCGAGGTGTCCGTGACCGCGCCGAGCGCCGTGTACGTCCTGGAGGAGGGCGTCGCCCTGGTCCGCTCCGAGGCCCGCGCGGCCGACCCGGCGGCGCTCGCGGCGACGGCCCGGCTGCCGCTGGCGGACGGCCGGGTCACCGGCCTCGACGACGGCTCGATCATCGTCAACGAGGAGTGGGAGCGGCACACCGTCGGGCAGCGCGTGGACGTCTGGCTCGGCGACGGGACGCGCCGGACGCTGCGGATCGCCGCGGTGATGCCGGCCGGCACGGGTGACAACGGCGTGTACGTCACCGCGGCCAACGCGCCGGGCGCCGTGCCCGACCGGGCCGAGGTGCGGGTGGCGGACGGCGCGGACCGGGCCGCGGTGGCGGCGGCGCTGCGGGAGGCGGCGCGCTCCTCGGGCGGCCGGGTGCTCACCGCCGGCGCCTGGCTGCGGGAGACGTCCCCGCACACGGACGGCCGGACCCGGGCGGGCTTCCTGCTGGTCCTCGGGATCGCCCTGCTCTACGCGGGCATCGCGCTGGCGGGCACCCTGGTCATGGCGACCTCCGACCGGCGGCGGGAGTTCGCGTCCCTGCGCCTGGCGGGCGCCACCCGCGCCCAGGTGCTGCGCCTGGTCGCCGCCGAGTCCCTGACCGTCACCGCCGTCGGCGGTGTGCTGGGGGTCCTGGTGGCGGCCCTGAACCTGCTCGGCATGGACGGCGCCCTGCGCCTGCTGTCGGCCCCGGCCGGGACGGCCCTGCCGTGGCCCGCCCTCGGCGCGGCGGCCGGGGCGTGCGCGGTGATCGCGGTGGTGTCGGCGGTGGTACCGGCGGGCCTGGCCCTGCGCCGCTGACGGCCCGTCGGTCCGCCCGGACGGTGATGCCGACGGCGCGGCGGGCGGCGGCGATCCCGGCCGGAGCGGCACACGCCCCCGTAAACGACGAAATCCCGCCCGATCCGAAGATCGTGCGGGATTTCGTCAACCGAACCCGAGCTGACTCGGGATCGGCGCTGCGGTGGACCTGAGGGGATTTGAACCCCTGGCCCCCTCGATGCGAACGAGGTGCGCTACCGGACTGCGCCACAGGCCCTTGCAACGAGTGAAACTTTAGCATCCCGATCGGCCTGCTCAAAAACCCGCGCCCGTCACGGCGCCCAGGAGCGACGCAGGTCACATCGGGGCGCAGCGGCCTACTCGTTGGCGGCGCGCGGCCGGTCGCCGTCCTCGTACTGGTCGAAGAGGGGCGTACGGCCGCGTTCGCGGGCGCGGCGGGCGGAGGCGGCACGGCGGGACCCGGGGCGGGCCGGTCCCTCCGCCCGGTCGTCGGACCGGGCCGGCTCGGGAGCCGGCACGAGACCCTCGGCCGTCGGGGCGGGGGCGGACCCGTCCGCCTCCGGGGCCACGGAGCTGGACCGCGCCGAACTCCAGGCGTCCGGGGCGCCGAGGTCCACGTCGGGCGTGGCGCGCGGGGCGACGGGGGCGGTGACGTACGTCGGGAGCGGCACCGGTACGGGCTCCCAGCTCTCGCCCTGGCCGGGCCGCCGCTGCCGTTCCCGCTGCTGGTCGACCCACTCGGCGTGGTCGGTCTGCTCCACCAGCGCCCGCCGGTCGGCGGCGAGCGCCGACAGGCCGGGGTCGGTCTCCGCCCCGGGGCCCTCGTCGGGCTCCTCGGCGTCGGGGTCGGCCGCCGGGCCGGCGGCGGGGCGGCGGCGCGGCTGGCGGCGTTCCCGCAGGCGCTGCGCCGCGACCTCGGCACGGCGGCGGTCCATCTGGAAGGCGAAGCGGCGGCGCTCCTGGCGGCGCAGGTAGGCGATGTACGCGCTGAGCAGCACGGCGGGCACGCCGGGCGCCCACAGGAACGCGAGTCCGCCGACGGCGGCGACGATCGACCCGAGGGTGAAGGCGAGGAACAGCACCACGGTGGTGCGCCGGCGGCGCGCGAGCACCTTCGAACGCCGGGCGCGTGCCGCAGCCGCCTGTGCGGAGGGCGTGGGGCGGGCGGCTCGTCCCGGTCCCCGGGACGGCGCGGGGGCCGGTTCGCGCTCGTCGTCGTGGACCGGCTCGCCCGTCTCCCCGTGCGCGGGCCCGGTCCGTTCGGGGGCGGGCGGCTGCACGGCCACCTGGGCCTGCCGGCGGGTCCGGGACACGGCGAAGGCCCGGACGTCCACCGAGTCGGTGACGGCGTCCGGGTCGACGTCGTACTCCGCCTCCTCGGCGGAGCGCGCCCGCAGGTCCTTGGCGTACCGGCGCTCCATGCCCGCCCGTCCGGACAGGAGCCGGATGGCGGTGCTGAAGCGTTCCGTCGGACGGGCTTCGTTCAGCTCGTCCTGCCTACGGAGCCACATCGGCACCAAGTAGGCGGCCCAGGCCCCGACGATGACTGCGTAGATGAGGCCGCTGCTGCTCACGCCTCACACGGTAGAGGGGTTTGCATGAGGCCATCTGCCAATTGCGCCGGTGTGTCGCACGATCTGGCTGATATTTCGAACTTTTTTTGTGACCGATGTGATCACTCGGACACCAGGCCCGCGAATTTCAATACCTCGCCGCGGTCGCCACCCGATCAATTTCGAACATTTATTCAATTCCAGTTTCCGGGGCGGGTGGGATTCCCCGAAGCGTTATGCCCGTTCTGCGCGTTCTGGACGTTCTGTTCGCGCTGGGCGCGGGTGCGGTGCCAGCGGCTCAGGAGTCCCTCCGGGACCTCTTCCGCGGTCAGGGCGAAGACGAGGTGGTCGCGCCAGGCGCCGTCGATGTGGAGATAACGCGGGCGCAGGCCCTCCTCGCGGAATCCGAGTTTCTCCACGACCCGGCGGCTCGGTCCGTTCTCGGGGCGAATGCAGACCTCGACGCGGTGCAGGCCGACGGTGCGGAAACAGTGGTCCACGACCAGCGCGACGGCCGTCGGTATCACCCCGCGGCCGGCCACCGCCTCGTCCACCCAGTAGCCGATGTGCCCCGAGCACATCGAGCCCCAGGTGATCCCGGCCACCGTCAACTGGCCCACCAGGCGGCCCTGGTACTCGACGACGAACGGCAGCATCCGGCCCGCGTTCGCCTCGGACCTCAGGTGGCGGACCATCTGGCGGTAGGTCGGCCGGTGCGTGACCGGCCCGCTCGGCGTGGGCGGCGGAATGGTCGCCTCCCAGGGGCGCAGCCAGTCCCGGTTGCGCCGGTTGACCTCACGCCAGGCCCGCTGGTCGCGCAGTTTTATCGGCCGGAGGAGGACATCGCCGTCCGCCAGCACCGCGGGCCAGGGCGCGCCGTTCAGCTCGCACCCCCGCCGCCGGACCCGGGGTGGTCGCCGCCGCGGATCTGGTCGACGGCGTGGACCAGCAGGGGCTCCAGCACGGCCAGCCCGTCCTTGACCCCGCCGGTGGACCCCGGCAGGTTGACGATCAGCGTGCCCTTCGCCACTCCGGCCAGGCCCCGGGAGAGCACCGCGGTCGGCACCTTGTCCCGGCCGTACGCCCGGATGGCCTCCGCGATGCCCGGCACCTCGCGGTCGATCACCGCGCGGGTCGCCTCCGGGGTGCGGTCGGTGGGCGAGATGCCCGTGCCGCCGGTGGTGACGATGGCGTCGTACCCGGCGGCGACGCCCTCCCGCAGGGCGGCCTCGACCGGGTCGCCGTCGGGGACGACCCGCGGGCCGTCGACGGCGAACCCCAGGCGCCGCAGGCCGTCGGCGATCAGCGGGCCGCCCCGGTCCTCGTAGACCCCGGCGGCGGCCCGGTTGGAGGCCGTGACCACCAGCGCGCGGTACGTCATGACCGGCTCCAGTCGCCCGACTTGCCGCCCGTCTTCTCCTCCACCCGCACGTCCGTGATGACCGCTCCCTTGTCGACCGCCTTCACCATGTCGATCACGGTGAGCGCGGCGACGGAGACCGCGGTGAGGGCCTCCATCTCGACGCCCGTGCGGTCCGTCGTCTTCACGGTGGCCCGGATCTCCACGGCGTCGTCCGCGACCGACAGGTCCAGTTTCACACCCGACAGCGCCAGAGGGTGGCACAGCGGGATCAGATCGGGGGTCCGTTTGGCGCCCATGATGCCCGCGATCCGCGCGGTGGCCAGGGCGTCGCCCTTGGGGACGCCCTCGCCGCGCAGCAGCTCGACGACGCGGGGCGCCACGAGGACGCGTCCGCTCGCGCGGGCGGTGCGCGCGGTCACGTCCTTCCCCGACACGTCGACCATGCGGGCGGCGCCCGCCTCGTCGATGTGCGTCAGCCGTTCCTGCGTACCTGGGTCCTGCGTACGTCGGTCCTGCGTGCTCATGCTCGTGTGGCGCTCCCGGTCCGGGCCCGGCGCGGTGCGGCGCGCGGGCCTGCTGTGCGCGACACGGTACCGCCAACTCCCGCGGGTCAGCCGAGCAGGACCACCTCGACCTCGGCGCCGGGCTCGACCGACTCGGTGTCCTCGGGGACGACGATCAGCGCGTCGGCGTGGGCGAGGGCCGCGACGAGGTGGGATCCGGCGCCGCCGACCGGGGTGACGGTGCCGTCGGCGTATCGGCCGCGCAGGAACTGCCGGCGGCCCTTCGGCGAGGTCAGCGCCTTGTCGGCGGCCAGGGTCGCGCGGGCGGTCGGCCGGTGGACGTCCTCCAGGCCCATGAGGGTGCGAATGGCGGGGCGGACGAACAGCTCGAAGGAGACGTAGGAGGAGACCGGGTTGCCGGGCAGGGCCAGCAGCGGGGTGTGGTCGGGGCCGATCGAGCCGAAGCCCTGGGGCTTGCCGGGCTGCATGGCCAGCTTGCGGAACTCCACGCCCGCGCCCGGCTCGTCCTCGTCGCCGACGTGGGCGAGGGCCTCCTTGACGACGTCGTACGCGCCGACGCTCACGCCGCCGGTGGTGACCATCAGGTCGGCGCGGACCAGCTGGTCCTCGATCGTGTCGCGGAGGGTCTCGGCGTCGTCGGCGACGGCGCCCACGCGGTAGGCGATCGCGCCGGCGTCGCGGGCGGCGGCGGTGAGGGCGAAGCTGTTGGAGTCGTAGATCTGACCGCTGCCCAGTTGCTCGTCGGGCTGGACGAGTTCGCTGCCGGTGGACAGGACGACCACGCGCGGGCGCGGGCGGACCCGGACCGTGCCGCGGCCGATCGCGGCGAGCAGGGCGATCTGCGGCGGGCCGAGGACCGTGCCGGCCGCCAGGGCGCGGTCACCGGCCTCGACGTCGCTGCCCCGGGCGCGCACATGCGCGCCGGCCCCGGCCGGGCGGTACACGTGCACGTGCCCCTCGGCGCCCTCGGGCGCGAGGGCGCGGGCGCGCATGCCGCTCACCGGGCCGCCGCCCAGGCCGCCGTCGGTCCACTCCACGGGGACGACGGTCTCGGCGCCGGGCGGCAGCGGGGCGCCGGTCATGATGCGGGCGGCCTGGCCGGGTCCCACGGAGGGCGGGTCGGCCTGACCGGCCGCGACGTCGCCGACGACCTCCAGGACGGCCGGGTACTCCTCGCTCGCGCCCGCGACGTCCGCGACCCGCACCGCGTACCCGTCCATGGAGCTGTTGTCGAACGGCGGCAGGGAGACGGGCACCGTGACGTCCTCGACCAGGACGCAGCCCTGGGCGTCGAGCAGGTTCAGCTCGATGGGCTCCAGGGGGCGGACGGTGGCGAGGATGTCCTCCAGGTGGTCGTCGACCGACCAGAGGCGGTCCGGTCCGGCGGGGTCGTGGCCGGTGGTGCGGGGCGCGGCGCTGCTCAACGTTCCTACATCTCCTCGGCTACGTAACTGCGGAGCCAGGTCCGGAAGTCCGGGCCCAGGTCCTCACGTTCGCACGCGAGTCTGACAATGGCACGCAGATAGTCGCCGCGGTCGCCGGTGTCGTAGCGGCGGCCCTTGAAGACCACGCCGTGCACCGGACCGCCGACCTTCTCGTCCGCGGCGAGCTGCTGGAGGGCGTCGGTGAGCTGGATCTCGCCACCGCGGCCCGGCTCGGTGGTGCGCAGTATGTCGAAGACGTGCGGGTCGAGGACGTAGCGGCCGATGATGGCGTAGTGGGAGGGGGCGTCGGCCGGGTCGGGCTTCTCGACCAGCCCGGAGACCTTGACCACGTCGGCGTCCTCGGTGGTCTCCACGGCGGCGCAGCCGTAGAGGTGGATCTGCTCCGGGGCGACCTCCATGAGGGCGATGACGCTGCCGCCGTACTGCTCCTGCACGTCGATCATGCGCTGGAGCAGCGGGTCGCGCGGGTCGATCAGGTCGTCGCCGAGCAGGACCGCGAAGGGCTCGTCCCCCACGTGCGGGGCGGCGCACAGCACGGCGTGGCCGAGGCCCTTGGGGTCGCCCTGGCGGACGTAGTGCATGGTCGCGAGGTCGCTGGACTCCTGGACCTTGGCCAGCCGCTCGGCGTCGCCCTTCTTCTCGAGGGCGGACTCCAGTTCGTAATTGCGGTCGAAGTGGTCCTCCAGGGGGCGCTTGTTGCGGCCCGTCACCATGAGGACGTCGTCGAGGCCGGCGGCCACGGCCTCCTCCACCACGTACTGGATCGCCGGCTTGTCGACGACCGGCAGCATCTCCTTGGGAGTGGCTTTCGTGGCCGGCAGGAACCGGGTGCCGAGGCCGGCTGCGGGGATGACAGCCTTGCTGATCCTGGGGTGCAACTGAGTCATGGCGGCCACCTTATCCGGTGCCTTGCACGGAATCGGCACCTCCGGGGCAATTGCCGCTCATATGAGCACACTGTGAATGGAGGGAGGCTACATGAGCCACGACGGGCGTGCGGCCGGGCCTGACAAGCGGTCCCTGCGGCGGGAGGTGCTCGCGGCGCGGAACGGGCTGACCGGGGACGACGTGCGGGAGGCGGCCGTCGCGCTGGCCGGGCGGGCGCTGGAACTGCCGGAGGTGGCGCACGCGCGCACGGTGGCGGCGTATGTCTCCGTGGGCACCGAACCCGGGACGCTCGCGCTGCTGGACGCGCTGCGCGCGCGGGGTGTGCGCGTCCTGCTGCCGGTGCTGCTGCCCGACAACGACCTGGACTGGGGCGAGTACGGCGGGGAGGGCTCCCTCGCGCGCGTGCGGCACGGCGGGCGGATGGCGCTGCTGGAACCGGCCGGCGAGCGCCTGGGCCCGGATGCCGTGACCGGGGCCGACGTGGTGCTGCTGCCGGGGCTGGCCGTCGACGGGCGCGGTCTGCGGCTGGGGCGCGGCGGCGGGTCGTACGACCGGGTCCTGGCGCGCCTGGAGCGGGCGGGCGCGCGGCCCGCGCTGGTGGTGCTGCTGTACGACGCCGAGGTCGTCGCGCGGGTCCCCGCCGAGCCGCACGACCGGCCGGTGGACGCGGTGGTGACGCCGTCGGGGGTGCGCAGGTTCCGCTGACGCGGGCCCGGTCGGGGGGCCGGGTGCATCGGTAACGGAAAACGGCCTCCACGCGTGCGTGGAGGCCGTTTTCCGTGTCGCTTCCCCGTCCGGGCCCGGGGTCAGGGCTTGAGCACCAGTGTGTCGCTCGTGCTGTCGTCGACCGCCTTGTCCGAGAACGACCACGTCAGCAGTTCGCCCTTGGCCCACTTGCTCGTCTGGTCGGTGTAGTGGGCGCTGTAGGCGTGCCCGGAGGCGCCGGTGAGGTTGATCCAGCGGGACTTGTCGAGGTCGCCGAGGTTGACCACCATCCGCATGGACGGCACCCACACCACCCCGTAGCCGCCGGCCGCGTTCCAGCCGGTGGCGTTGACCGCCGCCTCGCCGCCGCTGAGCTTCCAGGGGCCGCGGTTGAGGGCGTACTGGAGGAAGCCGGGACCCTCGGTGCCCAGGGTCTGGTTCTTCAGGAACAGGCGGTGCAGGCGGCCCCAGCTCCAGGTGTCGATGTCCTTGCCGAGCTTGGCGGTCAGCTCCCAGCGGGCGTCGATCATGGCGCGCTTGAACAGCTCGTCGCGGTTGTCGGCGCCGGGGCGGGTGCCCGACTTCGGCGTCGTCCACCAGTCGCTGTCCGGGTCGTCCATCAGGGTGCGGACCACCTCGAACCAGCGGTCGCCGCCGTCGGGCTGCGCCTGCGCGGCGGCGCGCCGGCCGCACTCGCGGACCTTCTCGGTGTCGTCCGCGGGCCCGGTGGTGTTGACCGGGTCCACCCACAGGCACTGGCCCTTCACCCGCAGTTCCTTGGGCAGCTTGTTGCCGAAGGCCAGCTTGAGGATGTTGCGCCAGACCGCGTTGAAGTAGGCGGCGGCGGCCGAGTCGGCGTCCTGCGTGTAGTCCCAGCCCTCCAGCAGCTTCTGCGCCTGGCGGACGTCCTTGTCCCCCGTGTCGATCTTCAGCAGCTTCGGCACGAGCAGCTTGGCGATCTCGCTGCTGTTGTCGAGCTGCATCTGCCGCATGTCGTCGGTGGAGATCTTGCCGCCGTCGTCGATCTTCTGCTGGATCAGGTCGGTGATCCGCTGGCTGCGGGTGCCGTAGCCCCAGTCCGTGGTGAGCGTGTAGGGGTACTCGTCCTGGTCGACGACGGCCTGGTTGGCGGTGACGATGTAGCCGCGCTCCGGGTCGTACTCGTAGGGCAGCTTGTCCTGGTCGATGTACCCGGTCCAGCGGTAGTCGGAGTCCCAGCCCGGCGCGGGGATGGAGCCGTCGTGCCCCTTCGCGCGCGTGGGGATCTTCCCGGGCAGGGTGTAGCCGATGTGGTTGTCGGTGTCGGCGTAGATCAGGTTCTGCGAGGGCACCTCGAACAGCGCGGCGGCCTCGCGGAAGTCCTGCCAGTTCTCCGCCCGGTCCATGGCGAAGACGGAGTCCATGGTCCGGCCGGGCTCCAGCGCGGTCCAGCGCAGGGCGACGCCGTAGCCGTCGCCGCGGTCGGGGGCGGCGGTGTCGACGGTGGCCTTCTTGCCGACCTTCACCAGTTCGTCGTCGCGGTCGGACAGCAGGGGGCCGTTGTCGGTCTCCCGGACCACGATCTTCTTGGACGCGCCGCCGGCGACCTTGATGGTCTCCTCGCGCGTCTTGAACGGCACCACCTTGCCGTCGAGCTGGTAGCCGTTGCCGGTGATCTTCTCCAGGTACAGGTCGGAGACGTCGACGCCGGAGTTGGTCAGGCCCCAGGCGATGTCCTGGTTGTGGCCGATTATCACGCCCGGCATGCCCGCGAAGGTGTAGCCGGCGACGTCGTACCGGCACTTGGCGGAGACGCTGCGGCAGTGCAGGCCCATCTGGTACCAGACCGAGGGCAGCGACGGCGCCAGGTGCGGGTCGTTGGCCAGCAGCGGCTTGCCGGTGATGGTGTGCTCGCCGCTGATCACCCAGGAGTTGGAGCCGATGCCGTTGCCGTTCACGCCGACGGCGGTGGGCAGGTCGTCCAGGACGTCCTGGAGGCCGGAGAGCTGGCTCTGCAGGGCGGAGGCGCCCGCCGTACCCGTGCCCGTGCCCGTGCCGGTTCCCGTGCCTGTGCCGGTGGTGCCCGAAGTGCCGGTTCCGGCACCCGCGCCGGTGCCGGCCGATCCGGACAGGCCCGTGCCGCCCGTGGAGGTGCCGCCGGAGCCGGACGAGGCACCGCCGCCACCGGCCTCGAACGTCTCGGTGAGCTCGTTGTACTGGCCCTCCTGGACGATCGCCTTGTTGCGGCTGTAGGGGTACTGCGGGTACAGGTCGGCGATCTGCTTCGGGCCGAGGCGGCTGGTCATCAGGGCGCGGTCGATCTCGTCCTGCATGTTGCCGCGCAGGTCCCACGCCATCGCCTTCAGCCAGGCGACCGAGTCGACCGGCGTCCACTTCTCGGGCTTGTAGTCGTTGGTGAACCCCAGGGCGGCGTACTCCAGGGAGATGTCCTCGCCGTCCTTGCCCTCCAGGTACGCGTTGACCCCCTTGGCATAGGCCTGGAGGTACTTCTTGGTGGAGTCCGACAGCTTGGTGTCGTACTCCTCCTTCGCGATCCGGTGCCAGCCCAGCGTGCGCAGGAACTCGTCGTTGTCGACCTGGCCCTCGCCGAACATCTCCGACAGGCGCCCGGCCGTCATGTGGCGGCGCACGTCCATCTCGTAGAACCGGTCCTGCGCCTGGACGTAGCCCTGCGCCATGAACAGGTCCTCGTCGGAGGAGGCGTAGATCTGCGGGATGCCGTAGCCGTCGCGCTTGACGTCGACGGGGCCCGACAGGCCCTCCAGCGTGATCGAGCCCTTGGTCTGCGGGAAGGAGGCACGGACGGTGCCGACCGACCAGTAGCCCCCGTAGGCGAGGCCGCCGATGACGGCCAGCACCAGCACGAGGATGATCAGTCGGGCCTTGCGCCCCTTCTTCCTGCCGGACTTGCCGGGCGGCTTACCCGAAGAGGCGGTGTTGGTGGGGGGCATCGCTGTCCTTGCTGTCCTAACACGAGCGGCAGGTCGGGCTGAAATTCTGACTGAGCGCTGGAGCAACCATAGGCGCAGGGCCCGGTCCCCCTTGACGCGGAGTCGGGAACCGGCGCGGACGGGCGTTCGATCTTGCCAAGGCGAGCGTCAAGAAATCGTCAAGAGTTAGGTAAGGTAACGAAGTAGTCGGTCACGGATGCGGTGACTCCGTGTGCCATGGAGAGGTGTGGTGTGGCGCCCTCGTGCGCCCATGCCCGCCTCACACGTCCACCACTCGCCCGCACCATGTACGCCGCCCCGCGCGGACCGCGTGCCTCTCCCACGCGACCGGCGGGCGCACACATGCGTGGCACGGGTACACCGGGGCGTACACCAGGGAAGGGAACGGCCGCTGACTGTCCACCACCTCAACCAGCTCCTGCTCGTCTGCTCGCTCGTCCTGCTCGTCGCCGTCGCGGCGGTGCGGATCTCCTCGCGCAGCGGGCTGCCCAGCCTGCTCGTCTACCTGGCCATCGGCATCGCCATGGGCCAGGACGGCATCGGCGACATCCACTTCGACAACGCCGAGCTGACCCAGGTCATCGGGTACGCGGCCCTGGTCGTGATCCTGGCCGAGGGCGGCCTGGGCACGAAGTGGAAGGAGATCAGGCCGGCCCTGCCGGCCGCCTCCGCGCTGGCGCTGGCCGGGGTCGCGGTGAGCGTCGGGGTGACGGCCGCGGCGGCCCACTACCTGGTCGGGCTGGAGTGGCGGCAGGCACTGATCATCGGGGCGGTGGTGTCCTCCACGGACGCGGCGGCCGTCTTCTCGGTACTGCGCCGCATCCCCCTGCCCGCGCGCGTGACGGGCACGCTGGAGGCCGAGTCCGGCTTCAACGACGCCCCCGTGGTCATCCTCGTCGTCTCCTTCTCCACCGCCGGGCCGGTGGACCACTGGTACGTGCTGCTGGGCGTGATAGCGATGGAGCTGGCCATCGGCGCGGCCCTCGGGCTGGCGGTCGGCTGGCTGGGCTCCTGGGGCCTGCGGCACGTGGCCCTGCCCGCCTCCGGCCTGTATCCGATCGCGGTCATGGCGATCGCGGTCACGGCGTACGCGGCGGGCGCCCTCGCCCACGGCAGCGGCTTCCTGGCCGTCTACCTCGCCTCGATGGTCATGGGCAACGCGCGGCTCCCGCACTGGCCCGCCACGCGCGGGTTCGCCGAAGGGCTCGGCTGGCTGGCGCAGATCGGCATGTTCGTCCTGCTCGGCCTGCTGGTCACCCCGAGCGAACTGGGCGACGACATCCTGCCCGCCCTCCTCATCGGGCTGGTGCTGACCATGGTGGCCCGCCCGCTGAGCGTCGTGGCGTGCCTGCTGCCGTTCCGGGTGCCCTGGCAGGAGCAGACGCTGATGTCCTGGGCGGGGCTGCGCGGCGCGGTGCCCATCATCCTGGCGACCATCCCCATGGTGGAGGGCGTCGCGGACAGCCGCCGGATCTTCAACATCGTCTTCGTACTGGTCGTCGTCTACACCCTGATCCAGGGGCCGACGCTGCCGTGGCTGGCCCGCAGGCTCCGCCTGGGCGACGACTCGGAGGCCGCCGACCTCGGCATCGAGTCGGCGCCGCTGGAGCGGCTGCGCGGGCATCTGCTGTCCGTGACGATCCCCGAGGGGTCGCGCATGCACGGCGTCGAGATCAACGAGCTGCGGCTGCCGGCCGGGGCGGCCGTCACCCTCGTCGTCCGCGAGGGCACGTCGTTCGTGCCGCTGCCCACGACGGTGCTGCGGCGCGGGGACGAACTGCTCGTGGTCGCCACCGACCCGGTACGGGACGCCGCCGAGAAGCGGCTGCGGGCCGTCACCCGGGGCGGCAAGCTCGCCGGGTGGCTGGGCACGGCGGGGGAGGTGAACGGTCCTCGCAGGGGGCTGTGAGCGGGGGCTGTCCTTGTGGGGGGGGGGCGGTGAGCGCGGAGGGACGGCCCTAGCGGGGGGCGGTGAGCGCGGGGAGGCGGTCCTCGCGGAGGGCGGTGAGCGCGGGGAAGCGGTCCTCGTGGAGGGCGGTAATCGCAGGTGAAAGCGTGCGGAGTGCTCGTTTTCACAGGAGGCGCCGTCCGTGGCCTCTGTAGTATGAAGGCGTCACACCTGATCGAACCAACTCTGCCTGACGCAGAGCTGGCGCGACCGTATGGCGGCCGGAACGCCCCCTCCCGCAATGGGCGCCGGTATCTACCGCAGTCCGCGCAAGAGGACAGCTCTCGGCGCCCACACCCCCGCTTCGAGGGGCCGCGCTACCAGGCGGCGGAAAGGCACGGCCGTGGGACCCACGGTCACCACGTCGAAGAACTCGATGGACTCGAAGAACTCGCAGAACTCGATGGACTCGATGGACGCCGGGCAGCCGAAGACCTCGGCGGCCCCCTCCCGCCCGGGATACGGGCAGCTGCTGCGCACCCGCGGCGCCTGGACGTTCCTGCTGCCCGGCTTCGCGGCACGCCAGCCGTTCGCGATGCTGACGCTCTCCATCGTGCTGCTGGTGCAGCACACGACCGGCTCCTACGGCGCGGCGGGCGCCGCGGCGGCCGTCACCGGTGTCTCCATGGCGGTGTTCGCCCCCTACAGCGGCCGGCTCGCCGACCGTTACGGGCAGCGCGCCGTCCTGCTCCCCGGCGTGCTGGTGCACGCGGTGTCGGGCCTGACCCTGACCGCCCTCGCCCTCGCGGACGCGCCCCTGTGGGCCCTGTTCGTGGCCGCCGTGCCCACGGGCGCCTCGGTGCCGCAGATCGGGCCCATGGTGCGCGCCCGCTGGGGCGTGAAGCTCAAGGGCTCTCCCCTGATGACCACCGCGGCGGCCTTCGAGTCCGTCACCGACGAGCTGACCTTCGTCGTCGGCCCGCTGCTGGCCACCGCCCTGTGCACGGCCGTGGACCCGGCCGCCGGCCTGGTCACGGAGGCCGCGCTGACCCTGGTCGGCGGTCTGCTGTTCGCCGCGCAGAAGAGCACCCAGCCGCCGGTCGGCGGCGCCGACGGCGGGCACGCGCGCGTGGAGCACGTCTCCGCACTGCGCGTCCCCGGGGTGCGCGTGCTGATCGTGACCTTCCTGGGCATCGGCTCCGTCTTCGGCGGCATGCAGGTCTCGCTCGCCGCGTTCACCGAGTCGATCGGCGAGCCCGGCCTGAACGGCGTCCTGTACGGCATCTTCGCCGCGGGCAACATGCTCTCCGGCGTCGTCTGCGGCGCCATCGCCTGGAAGGTGTCCCCGCAGCGCCGCCTGCTCGTCGGCTACACCGCCCTCGCGCTGACCGCGTCCGGCCTGTGGGCCGCGCACTCGGTGCTCGTCCTCGCCGGCCTCGGCCTGCTGGTCGGCATGTGCATCGCACCCGCCCTGATCACCGGCTACACGCTGGTCGAGGGCCTGGTCCCGGCCGGTGCCCGCACCGAGGCGTTCACCTGGCTGACGGGCGCGGTGGCGCTCGGCCAGGCCGCCGCCGTGACGGTCTCCGGACAGCTGGAGGACCGCTTCTGGGGCGGCGCCGGGTTCCTGGTCCCGATGGGCGGCACGGTGCTGGCCCTGGTGACCCTGCTGACGCTGCGGTCCCGCCTGGCGGCGCGCCCCCACGGCCGTACCGTCGCACGTGGTGTCGGTCACCGCGCCCCCGCCGCAGTGGACTGATCCCACGGAATACGTCACTATGGATCGTCGTTAGCACTCATTGAGTGAGAGTGCCAGGAGGAAGACAGTGCCGACCTACCAGTACCAGTGCACCGAGTGCGGCGAGGGCCTCGAGGCGGTGCAGAAGTTCACCGACGACGCCCTGACCGAGTGCCCGAGCTGCAAGGGCCGCCTGAAGAAGGTGTTCTCGGCGGTCGGCATCGTCTTCAAGGGCTCCGGCTTCTACCGGAACGACAGCCGCGGCTCCTCGTCGAGCAGCTCGCCGGCGTCGTCGAAGTCGTCCCCCTCGGCGTCTTCGTCCTCTTCTTCGTCGTCCTCGTCGTCCTCGGACTCCGGGTCGTCGAGCGCTGGCAGCTCGGCCGGCAGCACCGCCGCCTGAGGCCGCCCGGCTCACTGCGCTTTTCACGGGACCCTGTCGCCGACGGCGGCGGGGTCCCGGTGTTTCCGGGGGCCTGGCTGTTTCCGGGGTCCGGCTGTTTTCGGGGCCTGGCTGTTTTCGGGGTCTGGCTGTTTCCCGGCGGCGGCCTCCGGCGCGTCCGGGGCGGCGGCTAGGGTGCGGGCATGGCGAACAACCTGAACGCCGAGATCGGCGTGATCGGCGGATCCGGTTTCTACTCGTTCCTCGACGACGTGACCGAAGTCCAGGTGGACACCCCGTACGGGCCTCCCAGTGACTCCCTCTTCCTCGGCGAGGTCGCCGGCCGGCGGGTCGCCTTCCTGCCCCGGCACGGACGCGGCCACCACTTGCCGCCGCACCGCATCAACTACCGGGCCAACCTGTGGGCGCTCAGGTCCGCCGGCGTGCGCCAGGTCCTCGGCCCCTGCGCGGTCGGCGGCCTGCGCCCCGAGTACGGGCCGGGCACGCTGCTGGTGCCGGACCAGTTCGTCGACCGTACGAAGTCCCGGGTCTCGACCTACTTCGACGGACTGCCGCTGCCCGACGGCACCGTGCCGAACGTGGTGCACGTGTCGCTGGCCGACCCGTACTGCCCCGCCGGACGGGCCGCCGCGCTGAAGGCGGCGCGGGGCCGGGACTGGGAACCGGTGGACGGCGGCACGCTGGTCGTGGTCGAGGGACCACGCTTCTCGACCCGCGCCGAATCGCTCTGGCACCAGGCGCAGGGCTGGTCGGTGGTGGGCATGACCGGCCACCCCGAGGCGGCCCTCGCCCGCGAGCTGGAGCTGTGCTACACCTCCCTGACCCTGGTCACCGACCTCGACGCCGGCGCCGAGACCGGCGAGGGGGTCTCGCACGACGAGGTGCTGCGGGTGTTCGCGGCCAACGTCGACCGGCTGCGGGGCGTGCTGTTCGACGCGGTGGCCGCCCTGCCGGCGGCCGGGGAGCGGGACTGCCCGTGCGCGACGGCGCTGGGCGGGATGGACCCGGGGATCACGCTGCCGTAGACGGGCGGGTGTGGACGGGTGGACCGGCGAGCGCGGGCGGACGCGGGCAGGCGCAGGCGGGCTGACGAGTACGGGCGGACGCGGACAGGCGCAGGTGGACTGACGAGTACGGGCGGACACGGACAGGCGCAGGTGGACTGACGAGTACGGGCGGACACGGACAGGCGCAGGCGGGCTGACGAGTACGGGCGGACACGGACAGGGTGGCCTTGGAACTGTTCGTTCGGGTGAGGGAGTTGTCCACAACCGGCTGGTAACGCACGGGCTCCGGCAGGCGGTGGCGCGAGGCTTCATCGTGGAGAGCGCCAGCCGGTCCCTCGTCGCAGGTGGTGGTCTCCGTGCCCTTCGCCCACTCCTCCCCGCCCTTCTCTTCCTCCCTTCCTTCCGCTCCTTCCCCTCCCGCCTCTTCCCCCGCTCCCCCGCACCCGCTCGGCGCCGACACCCCGCCCACCTGTGAGGTGCCGCAGTTCGACCCCGTGCGGGTGCGCGGCGGGAGGTATCCGCTGCACCGGCTGGTGCGGCACCGCAGGCGGACCGTGGCCGTCGGCCTCGCCGTGACCGCGGCGGTCTTGGTGGCGGTCGGCCCGCGGGACACCGACCGGGCCCGCGGGCATCCGCAGGGGCAGGCGTCCCGTCCCGCCCACGCGCAGCCGGCCACGGCGCCCGCACGGGAGCGCCCCGTACGACCGCGCCATGCCGCCGGCACGGTGGCGGCACCGGTGCGGATCGCCGACGCGGCGACGGTCCGGCTGCTACGGCCGGGCGACCGGGTCGACGTCATCGCCGCCGAGGACACCGCGACCGGCGGTGAGGCACGGGTCGTCGCTCGCGGGGCGCGGGTGACGAAGGTGCCGGAGGCGCCAGAGGCACCAGAGAGGGCCGCCGATCCGGAGGGGAACGGGGCACTGGTCGTGCTCTCGGTGCCGCGCGCCACCGCGGCCCGCCTCGCCGGGGCGGGCGTCACGGCACGGTTGGCGGTGACCCTGTGGTGAGCCGCGTCCTCGCCTTCCTTCGCCGCCTGCTGTCAATTCCCTCGATCGAGGGAACGGATTGGGCAGGATGGCCCAACGCTCACGTAGGTTGCGGAGCGTTTTGTTTCACACCCTGTGCGTGCGAGGAGAACCCCCGAGGTGAGCGAGAAGAAGGAGCCGAGTGTCTGGCAGGGCTTCAAGGCCTTCCTGATGCGCGGGAACGTCGTCGACCTGGCGGTGGCGGTGGTCATCGGTGCCGCCTTCACCAACATCGTGAACTCCGTGGTGAAGGGGATCATCAATCCGCTGGTCGGCGCGTTCGGCACCAAGAACCTGGACAGCTACAGCTCCTGCCTCAAAGGCCCGTGCACCGGCACCGGGGACACCGCCACGGGCGTCCGGATCCTGTGGGGCTCGGTCCTCGGCGCCACCCTCACCTTCCTGATCACCGCGGCCGTCGTCTACTTCCTGATGGTGCTGCCCATGTCGAAGTACCTGGCCCGGCAGGAGGCCCGCAGGAAGGCCAAGGAGGGCACGAAGGAGGTCGTGGAGGTCACCGAGCTGGAGGTGCTCAAGGAGATCCGCGACGCGCTGGTGGCGCAGCGGAGCTCAGGGCGGACGGGACAGACAGGGCAGACGGGGCAGGCAGGGCAGGCAGGGCAGGCGGAGTAGGGGACCGCCGGAGCGCCCTGGCCGCCGTCGAGCGGCTGCCGGGCGGTCGAGACCCGCTCATGGATCAGATCCGCCCTCGGGGTCCTTCCGTACGGAGGAACGGACCCTGCCTGTCGTCGAGCGATCGTCTGACGGCAGGGCGGCGGGCCCGTCTCCGTCGCGGCGGGGTGAGCGCCCGTCCCCGCCGCCACGGCGCGTCACGCACGGGCCTCCAGACGGTGGGCACGGGCGCTGAGGTGGCGGCGCTCGGGGGCACTGGCGGTGCGGCGGGCGGCTTCGCGGTAGGAGGCCGCCGCGGCCTCGTGTTCGCCGAGGAGTTCGAGGAGGTGGGCACGAGTGGCGAGCAGCCGGTGGTGGCGGGCCGTGCGCTTGTCGGCCTCCAGCTCCGTGACCAGGTCGAGCCCCGCGGCCGGGCCGTGGACCATGGCGACGGCGACCGCGCGGTTGAGGGAGACCATCGGGTTCGGCCCGAACCGTTCCAGGATCTCGTACAGGGCGAGGATCTGAGGCCAGTCGGTGGTATCGGTGTCCTCGGCCTCGTCGTGCACGGCCGCGATGGCCGCCTGCAGTTGGTACGGGCCGACCCGGCCGCGCGGCAGGGTCCGGCTGATCAGGCCGACTCCCTCGGCGATGGCGCGGCGGTCCCACAGGCCGCGGTCCTGTTCCGCCAGCGGCACCACTTCACCGGAGGGGCCGGTGCGGGCGGGGCGGCGCGCGTCGGTGAGCAGCATCAGCGCGAGGAGGCCCGCGGTCTCGGTGTCGTCGGGCACCAGGCGGTGCAGCATCCGGGTCAGCCGGATCGCTTCGGCGGACAGTTCCGGCGCGGTCAGGCCGGTGTCGTCGTTACCGCCGGTGGTGGTGTACCCCTCGTTGAAGACCAGATAGAGCACGTGCCGCACCTCGGCCAGCCGCTCGGTGAGGTCGGCGCCCTCGGGCACGGCCAGGGAGGCGCCGGACGCCTTGAGGGTCTGCTTGGCCCGGCTGATGCGCTGGGCCATGGTCGCCTCGGGCACCAGGAAGGCCGCGGCGATCTGCGCGGTGGTCAGGCCGCCGACCGCGCGCAGGGTCAGCGCGATCCGGCTGGCCGGTGACAGCGCGGGGTGGCAGCACAGGAACAGCAGGACCAGCGAGTCGTCCCGATCCGCGTCGGGCACGGTGTCGGCGGCGTGACCGAGCAGTTCGGCCTGCGGAGTGGCCAGGGCGAGGGTGTCCTCGCGGCGCCGGCGGGCGCTGTCGCTGCGGACCTGGTCGACCAGCTTGCGGGAGGCGACGGTGACCAGCCAGCCCCGGGGATTGTCCGGGACGCCGGCCTCGGGCCACTGCAGGGCGGCGGCCAGCAGGGCTTCCTGGACCGCGTCCTCGCACGCGTCGAAGACGCCGTAGCGGCGTACGAGCGCGCCGAGGACCTGCGGCGCCAGCTCGCGCAGCAGGTCCTCGGCGGCATGGCGCCCGGCGGTCACGCGTCCGCCGCGGACTCGTGCAGCACCGGCCACAGCTCGACCGGCTCCACGTCGGCGAACGGCATGTCCGCGGCGATCGCCTGCGCCCGCTCCAGGCTGTCGCAGTCCAGCAGGTAGAAGCTGGCGATGTACTCCTTGGTCTCCAGGTACGGGCCGTCGGTGACCGCCGGGACGCCGTCCTCGCGGCGCACGAGCTGGGCGTTGGCCGCGTCCGCCAGACCGTAGGCGCCCAGCAGTTCACCGCTCTCGCGGTACTTCTTGTTGAACGCCTCCTGCTTCGCGATCGCCTCCGGCCACGCCTCGGCCGGGAAGGAGTCCCACTTGGCCTGGTTGCCGTAGATCATCGCGACGTACTTCATCTCGGGTGTCCCCTCGCTCCCGCGCGCCCCGTCGGCGCGCTGTCACCCCTTGGTCGGAGCGGGAAACGGGTCCTCGACATCCGACGACGACTTTCTTTCGGGTTTCTTCGAGATTTTTTCCGCGCCGCCGTCGACCGGTCCGCACATCGGAGCGGCGCGATCGAGCATGCGCGGGAGGCGGACGCGGCAGCCGGCGGTCCGCGCGGCTCACAGGTGGTGCGGTGGCTTCTCGTCGAGGAAACGCTTCAGGTCGCCCGCGCTGTCGCCGTCGGCCCGCTCGCCCCACCCGCGGTCGGTGTCGTCCGAGGTCTGCTGGTCCAGCGGATCGTCGAAGATCAGCGCGGCCTTCGGGGCGCGCGGCTCGGATTCGGGCTCGGGCTTGGGCTCGGGGGCGGGGGCGGGGGCGGTGCTCATGGCCCCAGGGTACGGCTCCGGGTGCGCTCCCCGGCAGTGTGCGGCGGACCGCGGCCACGGGGGCGGGGGCGGGTGACGCCGTCGGTGGTTCGCCTCTCGGGCACCGGTGGTCGGCCACACTGACGGCATGACAGCAGAAGACGCCTTGACGGACGTGGCCGGGCTGCGGGTGGGGCACGCGACGCGCACCGGTGACGGGTGGCTGACGGGCACGACGGTCGTCCTCGCGCCACCGGGCGGGGTGGTCGCCGCCGTGGACGTGCGGGGCGGTGGGCCCGGCACCAAGGAGACCGACGCCCTCGACCCGCGCAACGTCGTGCGGACGGTGGACGCCGTGGTGCTGACCGGCGGCAGTGCGTACGGGCTCGACGCGGCGGCCGGAGTGATGGCCTGGCTGGAGGAACAGGGGCGTGGGGTGCGGGTCGGGCCGGACCCGGCGCACGTGGTGCCGGTGGTGCCCGCCGCCTGTGTCTTCGACCTGGGACGCGGCGGCGACTTCAAGGCCAGGCCCGGTGCGGCGACCGGACGGGCCGCGGTCGAGGCCGCCGCGGCGAGCACACCGGGCGCGCCGGTGGCCCAGGGCTGCGTGGGCGCGGGCACGGGCGCCGTGGTCGGGCTGCTGAAGGGCGGGGTCGGCACCGCGAGCACCGTACTGCCCTCGGGGATCACGGTGGCGGCGCTGGTGGTGGCCAACGCGGCGGGATCGGTGATGGACCCGGAGACGGGGGTGCTGTACGGGGAGTTGTTCCAGGGCCGACGGGTGGACTACCCGGAGGCGGGCGTCCACGAGGCCGCGCGGCGGCGGCTGGCCGAGGCGGCGGAGCGGAACGCGCCGCCACCGCTGAACACCACGCTCGCCGTGGTCGCCACCGACGCGGACCTGTCCAAGGCGCAGGCGCAGAAGCTGGCCGGCACGGCCCACGACGGCATCGCGCGCGCCGTACGGCCGGTGCATCTGCTCAACGACGGGGACACGGTGTTCGCCCTGGCGACCGGCGGGCGCCCGGTGGACCCCGGGCAGCCGCTCGCGCTGAACGAGGTCCTGGCGGCGGGCGCGGACGTGGTGACGCGGGCGATCGTGCGCGCGGTGCGGGCCGCGGGGCCGGTGGACGGGCCCGGTGGGGCTTGGCCGACGTACGGGGAGCTGTACGGCGGCCACCGGACCGAGCGGACGCCCGGTGACGGGTGACGGTGATAGGTGACGGGTGACGGTGAGTGGCGGGTGGTGAGTGATGAGTGGCGGGTGGTGAGTGATGGGTGGTGGGTGATGGGTGATGGGTGATGGGTGGTGGGTGGCGGGTGGTGGGTGATCGGGCGGTAAGTGACCGGTCCCGGGGGCTGATTGTCCCGGTTCTGTCACGTGACGGTGACCGGGGCCGACGGCGGGAACCGGGCCGCCCGCCGGTCCCTCTTCTCCCACGCACGGAAGCGCAACAGACACACGCGAATGGGGAGAAGCCCGTGACAACGCCGTACACCGCGCGTCGCGTACTGGGGGCCTGCGCCGCCCTGGTGACCGGCGCCCTCGCCCTCACGGCCTGTGGTGGCAACGCCAAGGCCGACAACCACGACGGCAAGAACGGCGAGGGCTCCGCCAAGACCTCCGCGGCGAAGATCGTCATATCCGCGAAGGACGGCTCGACCGGCGCGTCGATCAACTCGACCGGCGTCGAGGTGGGCGACGGCAGGCTGACCGAGGTGACGATGAAGGTGGCGGCGACGGGGGCCGCCGTACCGGGGACGATCTCCGCGGACGGCCGCAGCTGGAAGCCGAAGGAGCAGCTGGAGCGCGGGACGAAGTACGAGATAGCGGCGGTCGCGAAGGACGCGGACGGGCGGACCGCCGCGGCCGGCTCCACCTTCACCACGGTCACCCCGGCGAACAGCTTCATCGGCACCTACACGCCGGACGACGGCACGACGGTCGGGGTGGGGATGCCGGTGTCGTTCACGTTCGACAAGGCGATCAGCGACCGGAAGGCCGTCCAGTCGCACATCACGGTGACCTCCAGCAGCGGGCAGAAGGTGGTCGGGCACTGGTTCGGGGCGCAGCGGCTGGACTTCCGGCCCCAGGAGTACTGGAAGGCCGGCTCCAAGGTCACGATGGAGATCGACCTGGACGGCGTCGAAGGGGCGAACGGCATCCACGGTGTGCAGAAGAAGACGGTCACCTTCACCGTCGGCCGCTCGCAGGTCTCCACGGTCGACGCCGCGACGCAGACCATGACGGTGGTGCGGGACGGCAGGACGCTCAGGACCGTCCCCATCTCGGCGGGCAGCGCCGAGAACCCGACGTACAACGGGCAGATGGTGGTCTCGGAGAAGTCCGTGCAGACGCACATGGACGGTTCGACGGTCGGCTTCGGCGGGGAGTACGACATCCCGGACGTGCCGCACGCGATGCGCCTGACCCGGTCCGGCACCTACCTCCACGGCAACTACTGGTACAACTCCGGCAATCCGCCCTTCGGACGGCAGGGCACCAGCCACGGCTGCATCGGCCTCCGGGACGTGCAGGGGGCGCAGGGCGACACGCCGGGCAAGTGGTTCTACGACAACTCCCTCGTCGGGGACGTCGTGATCGTGAAGAACTCCCCCGACGAGACGGTCGCGCCGGACAACGGGCTCAACGGATGGAACATGCCGTGGAGCGAGTGGGTCGCCGGAAGTGCCGTGTGACGAGCGGTTTTTGACTGATCGCGAGGCTGTACGGGAACTTTTCGCGCGGCCTCCGCGTTTTCCGTGCGTACGTTTTCTCGGTTCCCGGACACGTTGTCCGACCGAGGGGCTACGGTATGCACCCACAAGGTGACATGCAGCAACGCCGGGAGAGACCTTGAGCGTTCCGTACGAGACGGCACCGTACGAGCCATCCGAGTCGCCCGATTCTCCGGAGGAGCATCTCGCGCGGCTTCTGGGCCGTGCCCTGAACTCGTTCGAACTGCCCGACGAGACGATACGGCGGCTGGACTGCGCGCTGGCGTACGACGGTTCGCTGCACTCCGCGCACCACAGCGCGGGCCTGCACCGGGAGACGTACCGGCACACGTGGCTGCTCGCCGACGGCTCGGCGCTCACGCTCTGGGAGCTCGTCCACAACACCGGCCCGGGCAGCGAGCCGCAGGCCGAGGTCTACGACGACGAGGAGGAGCTGCGAGCCGCCACCGCCCGGCTGCCGCTGCCGCCGGAGACCCCGGACTTCGAACTGCCGGTACTGGTGCGGCTGTCGCCGGTCCCCGGTCCGCGGCACGTCTACACGCCGGACGACTCGGCGGACCACGCGCGTCGGCTGCTGCGCCGCGCGGAGAACCTCGACCGGCCGGGGACGGACACGGCCGCGCTGCTGGCGCAGGCGTCCGCGCACCGGATCACCCAGGCGTTCGGCCGCCCCGGTCCTGCGGGGCGCGCGGGTCGCCCGGGTCACCCGGGTCACCCGGGACGCGCCGGGTTGTCCTTCTCCCTCTACGAGCACGCGTTCCTGCTGCGTGACGGCCGGGAGGTCTCCCTCTGGGAGGTCGAGCACACGGCGACCCCCGACGGCCGCCACATGTGCGAGGTGTACGTCAGCGAGGAGGCCGCCCGGGAGGCGATGGAGCGGCGGGCGGCGCAGGTGCCCTGAGCGGCGGGCGGGTCGTCGGGGCGCTGGTGCGCCGGGCCGCCGGAGCGGGGCCGGTGTGCCGGACCGCCGGAGCGGGGGCCGGTGTGCCGGACCGCGGGTGTACCGGGTCGCGGGTGTGCCGGGTCGCGGGTGTGCCGGGTCGCGGGTGTGCCGATGTGCTGGCCCGGGTGGCCGTGGCGGAGGCCGGCCGGGGCCCCGGGACGGGGCCTGGCCGGCCTCGGGTGGCTCCCGACGCTACGCGGCCACCGGCTGCTTCGCCGTCCCCGTCCCGGCCGCCGTGTCCGTAGCGGTACCGGGGCCCTGCTGTCCCGCCCCCGGCACCGGTCCGCGCAGGCCCTTGAGGGCGATCACCCCGGCGGTGGTGACGCAGACGCCCGCCGCAATGGCGACCAGGTACAGCAGCGGGTTGCCGATCAGCGGGACCACGAAGACGCCGCCGTGCGGGGCGCGCAGGGTGGCGCCGAAGGCCATCGACAGAGCGCCGGTGAGCGCGCCGCCGGCCATGGACGCCGGGATGACCCGCAGCGGGTCGGCCGCGGCGAACGGGATCGCCCCCTCGGAGATGAAGGAGGCGCCCAGCACCCAGGCGGCCTTGCCGTTCTCCCGCTCGGCGGCGTTGAACAGCTTGCCGTGCACGGTCGTCGCCAGGGCCATCGCCAGCGGCGGGACCATGCCGGCCGCCATCGCCGCGGCCATGATCTTCATGGCGGAGTCGCTGGGGTCGGCGACCGCGATACCGGCGGTGGCGAAGGTGTAGGCGACCTTGTTGACCGGCCCGCCGAGGTCGAAGCACATCATCAGGCCGAGCAGGGCGCCCAGCAGGACCGCGTTGGTGCCGGACAGACCGCCGAGCCAGTCGGTCATCGCCTTCTGCGCGGAGGCGATGGGCTTGCCGATCACGACGAACATCAGGAAGCCGACGACGGCCGAGGAGATCAGCGGGATCACCACGACCGGCATGATGCCGCGCAGCGCCGCCGGGATCCGCACCCGCTGGATCGCCATCACCACGGCACCGGAGATCAGTCCGGCCGCCAGACCGCCGAGGAAGCCCGCGTTGACGGTCAGCGCGATCGAGCCGCCGACGAAGCCGGGGACCAGGCCGGGGCGGTCGGCCATGCCGTAGGCGATGTAGCCGGCCAGGACCGGGACGAGGAAGCCGAAGGCCACGCCGCCGATCTGGAAGAGCAGCGCACCCCAGCTGTCGGCCTGGGTCCACACGAAGTGGTCCATCACCGACGGGGCCTTGTCGATGTCATAGCCGCCGATCGCGAAGCCGAGGGCGATGAGCAGGCCGCCCGCGGCGACGAACGGGACCATGTAGCTGACGCCGCTCATCAGCCACTTGCGCAGCTTGGTGCCGTAGCCCTCGCCCGGCTCGCCGGCGCGTTCGACGGGCGTCACGGCCGGGGACGCGGAGGTGACCTCTCCACGGGCCGCCTTCTCGCGGACCTCGGCGATCAGTTCGCCGGGGCGGTTGACGGCCGCCTTCACGCCGGTGTCGACGGTCGGTTTCCCGGCGAAGCGGTCCTTGTCGCGCACGGGCACGTCGTGGGCGAGGATCACGCCGTCCGCGGCCTCGATCAGCGCCGGGTCCAGCCGGGTGAAACCGGCCGAGCCCTGTGTCTCGACGGTGATCTCGACGCCCGCCTCGCGGCCCGCGTTCTCCAGCGCCTCGGCCGCCATGTAGGTGTGGGCGATGCCGGTGGGGCAAGAGGTGACGGCGACGATACGGAACGGGCGGCGGTTCTCGTCCGAGGGTTCCTCCGGGGTTTCTTTCGGGGTCTCCTCCGGGGTTTCTTCCGGGGACTCTTCCAGGGGCTCTTCCGGGGGTGTGGTGCTGTCCGTGGCGGCGGTGGCAGTGGCGGCGGTGGCCGGGGGCTCCTCGCCGCGGATCAGCGCCGTCGCGGTCTCCGCGTCCGCCGCCGACCGCAGCGCGCTCGTGAACTCGGCGTTCAACAGCTGCCGGGCGAGGGCGGACAGGATGGTCAGGTGGGCGTCGTCGGCGCCCGCCGGCGCGGCGATCAGGAAGATCAGGTCGGCCGGACCGTCCGCCGCGCCGAAGTCGATGCCGTCGGCGCTGCGGCCGAAGGCGAGGGTCGGCTCGGTGACGTGCTCGCTGCGGCAGTGCGGGATGCCGATGCCGCCGTCGAGGCCGGTCGGCATCTGTGCCTCGCGGGCGGCCACGTCGGCGAGGAAGCCGTCCAGGTCGGTCACCCGGCCCAGGGCCGCCATCCGCTCGGCGAGGGCGCGCGCCGCGGCTTCCTTGGTGTCGGCGGACAGGTCGAGATCGACCAGGTCCGCGGTGATCATGTCACTCATCGCGGGCTCCTTCGCTCGCGTATCGCCCGGGGCGTGGGGTGGGCGGGGAGGGTGAGGGTGGCGGGGACGGGGGCGGGGACGGGGGCCAAAGGATGGAGGCCGATGGGGGTGAGGGCCGACGGGTGAAGGGCGATGGGGTGGGAGGCGGTCATGACGCCGGCTCCGTCAGTACGCGGTCCACCGGCACCCGGTCCGTGACCGTCACCGCGGCCGGGTCCAGGTCGCCCGGCGCCGGCATCACGCTGCCGGGCAGCCGGACGGCCGCCGCGCCGTGGGCGACCGCGGAGGCGAGCGCCTCGGGTCCGCTGCCGCCCGCGACGAGGAACCCGGCGAGTGAGGCGTCACCGGCACCGACGTTGCTGCGTACGGCGTCCACGCGTGCGTGGCCGTACCAGCTGCCCGCGTCGTCCACGAGCAGCTGCCCGTCGGCGCCCAGGCTGGCGAGTACGGTGCGGGCGCCGCGTCCGCGCAGTTCCTCGGCCGCCTTCAGCGCGTCGCCGACGGTGGCCAGGGGGCGTCCGACGGCCTCGGCGAGTTCGTCGGCGTTGGGCTTCACCACGTCGGGTCGTTCGCGCAGCGCGTGGAGCAGCGCGGGCCCGGAGGTGTCCAGCGCGATGCGGACACCGGCGGTGTGCGCCCGCGCGACCAGGTCGGCGTACCAGGACGGGGCGAGCCCGCGGGGCAGGCTGCCGCAGCAGGCGATCCAGTCGGCGTCGCGCGCGTGCCGCCGGACCGTCTCCAGGAGCAGTTCCCGCTCGGCCTCCGACAGTTCCGGACCCGGCGCGTTGATCTTCGTCAGGACGCCGTCCGCCTCCGCGAGGGCGATGTTGGAGCGGGTGGCCCCGGCGACCGGCACCGGCGCGACCTCGATGCCCTGCGCGTCGAGCAGGTCGGCGACGAGGGCGCCCGGCGCTCCGCCCAGGGGCAGGACCGCGACCGTGCGCCGTCCGGCGGCGGCGACCGCGCGGGAGACGTTCACGCCCTTGCCGCCCGGGTCCATCCGCTCACCGGCGGCGCGGACGACCTCGCCGCGGTCGAGGGAGGGGATCTCGTAGGTGCGGTCCAGGGACGGGTTGGGGGTGACGGTGAGGATCATGCGCGTACCACTTCCGTGCCGCCGCGCTCGATGGCGGCGGTGTCGTCGGGGCTCAGCCCGCTGTCGGTGACCAGCAGGTCCACGTCGCCCAGATCGCCGAAGCGGGCGAAGTGCTCCTGGCCGTGCTTGGTGGAGTCGGCGAGCAGGACGACCCGGCGGGCGGCGGCCACGGCGGCCCGCTTGACGGCGGCCTCGGCGAGGTCGGGGGTGGTCAGCCCGTGCTCGGCGGAGAAGCCGTTGGCGGCGACGAAGAGGACGTCGGCGCGGATCTCGCCGTACGCGCGCAGCGCCCAGGCGTCCACGGCGGCGCGCGTACGGTGCCGGACACGGCCTCCGACGAGATGGAGCTGGATGCCGGGGTGGTCCGCGAGGCGGGCCGCGATGGGCAGGCTGTGGGTGACGACGGTGAGGGACGCCTCCAGGGGGAGGGCGGCGGCGAGCCGCGCCACCGTCGTACCGGCGTCGAGGATCACCGTGCCCTCGGTGGGCAGTTCCGCGAGGGCCGCCCGGGCGATGCGGTCCTTCTCGCCGGCGGCGGTCGACTCGCGCTCGGCGAGGTCCGGTTCGAAGTCGAGGCGCCTGGCCGGGATGGCGCCACCGTGCACCCGGCGGACGAGCCCGGCGCGGTCGAGGGCCTTCAGGTCGCGGCGGATGGTCTCCGCCGTCACCTGGAACGTCTCGGCCAGCGACAGTACGTCCACCCGGCCGCCGTCCCGGGCGAGCCGGAGGATCTCCTGTTGCCGCTCCGGTGCGTACATGTCTGTTTTCCTCCGACCGTGCCCGAACGTGTGGATTCACCCCGGAGGCTATGTCGGGATACCCGAAAAGTAAACGCATTCGGGCAGATGCGGGCGCACCGCGGGCACAAACGGGCACTTGCCATATGCAGGCCCGAGGGGAGGGACGGGCGGCAAGGAGTGAGGAGCAGGGAGGGAGAGGAAGGGAGAGGAAGGGAGAGGAAGGGAGAGGAAGGGAGAGGAAGGGAGAGGAAGGGAGAGGGCGGGCGGAAGGGAGGGCAGGAGAGGGGGGAGAGACGGGGAGGAGCGGTGACAGGGCGGGGCCCGGCACGATGTGATGTGCCGGGCCCCGCCCTGTCGCCGTCGCGTCTCCGGATCAGGACGCCGGCACCGGTTCCGGTTCCTCCTCCCGCTCCGCCGGCCGCCGCTCCCCGGCCGCCCCCTCCACATGCTGTGCCGGCCGCTTCGGCAACGCGAACATCAGCAGGAAGATGGCGCCCATCACGGCGGCCACCCAGCCCAGCGCGTGCCGGAAGCCGTCCACGTACGCCGGGCCGATCCGGGACGGCGCCAGGTGGTCGCCGACCACGCCGAAGAACACCACCGACACCAGGCCGAGGCCGAGCGCGTTGCCCATCTGCTGCACGGTGTTGACGAGGCCCGACGCCGCCCCCGCGTGTTCACGCGGCACCTCCGACAGCACCGCGTCCGTCAGCGGGGCCACGATCAGGCCCATGCCCACGCCCATCACCACCAGCGGCAGCGCCATCTGCCACGGGGTGATGCCGAGGCCGTACCGCCCGGCCTCCCAGACGTAGAGCAGCACACCGGCCGCGAACGTCAGCGCACCCGCCTGGAGTACCTTGCGCCCGAAGCGCGGGACCAGCTTCTGCACCGACAGCCCGGCGGCCATGGACACGGCGATCGAGAACGGCACCCCGGTCAGGCCGGCCTTCAGCAGGCTCCAGCCCAGCCCCACCTGCAGGTACAGCGTCCACACCAGGAAGAAGATGCCGAGCCCGACCCCGAAGACGGTCTGGACGGCGATGCCCGCCGCGAAGCTCTTCACCTTGAACAGCGACAGTTCGACCAGCGGGGAGCCGTCGCGCGCCGCCTTGCGCCGTTCGTAGGCCACCAGCGCCGCGAAGACGGCGAACGCCCCGGTCATGGAGACGTACCCCCACAGCGGCCAGCCCAGCTCGCGGCCGCGGGTGAGGGGGTAGAGCAGCATCAGCAGGCCGAGGGTGACCAGGGCGACGCCCACCAGGTCCAGCTTCAGGGCGCGCGGCGCCTTCGACTCGGTGATGAAGCGGCTGCCGAGCAGCAGGCCCGCGAGGCCGACCGGCAGGTTGATGAGGAAGATGGGCCGCCATTCCAGCCCGAACAGGTTCCACTCCGTCAGCAGCGCGCCGAGCAGCGGGCCGGAGACCGCGCCCAGGCCGACGATCGCGCCGAACAGGCCGAAGACCTTGCCGCGTTCGTGCGCCGGGAAGGTGGCGTGCACGATCGACAGGACCTGCGGCACCATCAGCGACGCCATGGCGCCCTGGAGGATGCGGGAGGCGACCAGCATCTCCGGGTTCACGGCCAGGCCGCACAGCGCGGAGGCGATCGTGAACCCGCCGATGCCGAGAAGGAAGATCCGCTTGCGTCCGTGGATGTCACCGAGCCGGCCACCGGTGATCAGGCCGGCGGCGAAGGCGAGCGCGTACCCGGCGGTGATCCACTGGATCTGGCCGAACGAGGCGCCCTCGTCCCGCTGGATGGACGGGAGGGCGATGTTGACGATCGTGACGTCGACCAGATCCATGAAGGCCGCGGTCATGACGATCGCGAGGGCGAACCAGCGGCGCCGGTCTCCGGCGGGGCCCATGGTGGTGCTCTGCTTCTCGGTGAAGGACATGACCCGAAACTAGGCCGCCTATAGGACAGATCATGTCCTATTTCTGCGGCACGCTCGGACGCATGACGACGGACACTCCGGCCCGGCTCCTGACGTTGCTCTCCCTCCTCCAGACACCCCGTGAATGGCCCGGCGGCGAGCTCGCCGAGCGGCTCGGGGTCTCCCGCCGCACGGTCCGGCGGGACATCGACCGGCTGCGCGAGCTCGGCTATCCCGTGCAGGCGACCAAGGGCGCCGACGGCGGCTACCGGCTGGTCGCCGGGAAGGCCATGCCACCGCTCGTGCTCGACGACGAGGAGGCGGTGGCGATCGCGGTCGGCCTGCGCGCCGGGGCGGGACACGCGGTCGAGGGCGTGGACGAGGCGTCGGTACGGGCGCTGGCCAAGCTGGAGCAGGTGCTGCCGTCCCGGCTGCGGCACCGGGTGGCGACCCTCCAGGCCGCGGTGACTCCGCTGACCCACGGGGACGGCCCGGGCATCGCACCCGAGACGCTGACCGTGATGGCCTCGGCGGTGGCCGGGCGGGAGCGGCTGCGGTTCGCCTACCGCGCCGGGGACGGCACCGGGTCACGGCGCCTGACCGAGCCGTACCGGCTGGTGTCGGCGGGGCGGCGCTGGTACCTCGTGGCGTACGACGTCGACCGCGCCGACTGGCGCACCTTCCGGGTCGACCGGGTGAGCGAGCCGTTCGCGACCGGGACCCGCTTCGCCCCGCGGGAGTTGCCGACGGGGAGCGCGGCGGAGTACCTGCGGCGGTCGATGCAGCGGCGGAACGATTCCTACGAGATGGTCGTCGCGTTCGACGCGCCGGCGGAGACCGTCGCGGCCCGGCTGCCCGGCTGGCTCGGGCCCCCGGAAGCCGTGGACGGTGGTTCGTGCGTGCTGCGGGCGACGGTGTCGGACTCCGTGGAGTGGACGGCGGTACGGCTGGCCATGCTGGGCCTGGACTTCCGGGTGCGGGAGCCGGAGGAACTGGTGCGGTGCGTGCGCGAGTTGGGGGCTCGGCTGGTCCGGGCGGCGGCGGTGGGGGAGGAGAGGAAGGAGAGGGAGGGAAAGGAAGGCGGGTGACGGAAGGCGCACCGAGCGGCCCGCTGCGGTCTTCCGCCTTCCGGCTCACTGCCGGCTGCCCGGCTCAGGCGCTCATCGCGGACGTACCGCCTCGGTGACGTCCGTCCAGGGAAACTCCCGCAGCACCTCCAGGTTGCGCAGGGCCAGGGCGGCCGGGCCCTGCGCGCCGGCGCCCTCCGCCCGGGCCGCGCCCAGGGCCCACCGTTCGACGGCCACCCTGACCGCGGCGCCGGCCACCGCGGCGGCGAAGCGCAGCTCCGCGGAGTCCGTGAGCGCGGCTGCCACCCGGTCGTCGCCCTGGGCCACCCGGTCGGCGAGGACCTCGGTGAGGGTGCGCTCCGAGCTGTGGCACGCCTCCGCCCACACCTTGCGCAGGGCAGGGCTGCCGTCGGCCAGGCGGACCAGGGTACGGACCCACTCCCAGGAGGCCGCCGACACACCGGCTCCCGGGGTCAGGGTGTGGCGTACCGCGTGCTCCAGCGCCTCGGGAAGGGGCAGCCCGGCCGGGGCGTCGCGGACCGCCTCCGCCCAGCGCTGGGCGCCCGCCGCGTAGAGGGGGGCGACGGCCTCCTCCTTGGTGGCGAAGTAGCGGTAGAACGTGCGCGGGGCGATGCCGGCGGCCTGGGCGATGTCCTCGGCGCGGGTGGCGCGCAGACCCAGGCGTACGAAGAGACCCGCCGCCGCGCGGGCGATCTCCATCCGGGTCTCGGCCTTGCGTCGCTCGATCAGCGACCCGGAGGCGGGGGCCGGGGCAGGCGCCCGGCGGGCGGTCGGGCCCGTGGGGGAAATCGGAGTGGTGCTTCTCACTTCGGCAGGCTATGTCCCTGTGGCAGAATCTGCCATCCGGCGAGTCACCCCGGGGTTCAGGTCCGGGGTGACCCGCCCTCCAAGCTCACGAACGGGCTGCGGCCCGGGAGGCCGGGAGGGGCAGGGAGCCGAGAAGCCGAGGAACCGAGAAGTCGGGGAGCCGAGAAGTCGGGGAGCCGACGGCGCGAAGGGGCCAGCCCACACCTCCCAGGGGCCGAAGAGGCGACGGAAAGGCCACGGAGGAAAAGAGGGAGCCGGGCTCCGGCGCCCGGGGGAAGGAGCGCCGAGCCCGGCTCGGGGAGAGTCCCGGCGCTGGGGGGGGGAGCGTCGGGACGTGGGTCTCGGACAGGCAGGGAGCAGGGCCCCCGGCCTGAGCTGGTGGAACCGGACGTACGGTCGCGCCTGGTCCCGTGGGCCCTCGGCTCTCCCGGACTGGTGGGCCCGACATTCTTGTTCCCGGCGTCCGAACAGTTGAAGCAGCGTTACACGGCCATGTTTGCGCGGTCTTTCGCCACCCGGCGCACGCCACCGCCGCCGCACACACCACTCCGCGCCCGTCGAGCGCGCTGGATCTGCCGGACCTGCCGGATCCACCCGGCCTACGTATATGCCGGTTCTGCCAGTTCTGCCGGGCCTGCTGGCCCTGCCGGATTCACCGGACCTGCCGAACCAGCCGTACGAGCCCAACCGGCCCCGTACGAGCCCGACCGGCCGTACGACCAGGACCGGTCGGCTGTACGACCAGGACCGGTCGGCCGCACGACCAGGACCGGTCGGCTGTACGACCAGGACCGGTCGGCTGTACGACCCGACCGGTCGCGCGGCACGCGCGTGGGGTCGCGCGGCGCGCGCGTGGCGTGTCACGCCGCCGCTTCGAATCCGGTGTCGTGGGCCAGCTTCTTCAGCTCCAGCAGTGCGTGCTTCTCGATCTGGCGGATGCGCTCGCGCGTCAGGCCGTGCTCCTTGCCGACCTCGGTCAGCGTGCGCTCCCGGCCGTCCTCGATGCCGTACCGCATCTTGATGATGGAGGCCGTGCGCGGGTCGAGGCGGCCGATGAGGCCGTCGAGCTCCTCGCTGCGCAGCAGCGTCAGCACCGACTGCTCGGGCGACACCGCGGAGGTGTCCTCCAGCAGATCGCCGAACTGGGTCTCGCCCTCGTCGTCCACCGACATGTTCAGCGAGACCGGGTCACGGGCCCAGTCGAGCACGTCGATGACGCGCTCCGGCGTCGAGCCGAGCTCGGCGGCGATCTCCGCGGGCTCCGGCTCGCGGCCGTGCTCGCGGTTGAACTCGCGCTGCACGCGCCGGATCCGGCCCAGCTCCTCCACCAGGTGGACGGGCAGCCGGATGGTGCGCGACTGGTCCGCGATCGAGCGCGTGATCGCCTGACGGATCCACCAGGTGGCGTACGTCGAGAACTTGAAGCCCTTGCGGTAGTCGAACTTCTCCACCGCACGCACCAGGCCGGCGTTGCCCTCCTGGATCAGGTCGAGCAGGGGCAGACCGCTGCGGGGGTAGCGGCGGGCGACGGCGACGACCAGCCGGAGGTTGGAGCGGATGAAGATGTCCTTGGCCCGCTCGCCCTCGGCGACCAGGGCCTCCAGTTCCTCGCGGGTGGCGTCCGCCCCGGTCTCCTCATAGCCGTCGAGGACCTGCCGCGCGAACACACCCGCCTCGATGATCTGGGACAGCTCGACCTCCTTCGCGGCGTCGAGCAGCGGGGTCCGCGCGATCTCGTCGAGGTACATACCGACCAGATCGCGGTCCGCGAGCTCGCCGCTGGTGGCGCGAACGCTGCTTGCCGAGTCGGCCGTCTCGCCGGTGGCGGACTGACGACGGGCGACGGCACGGGTTGCCATGCGTGCTCCCTTGCGTCTGGGGTCCCCCCAGGCCCTTGAGGCGCTGGAGGAGGGTCAGCGGGTGGTCCTTCGGACGTTCGGCACCGTCCGCGGACGTCTCCGGACCTGTCTCCGGACTCTCCACGGGTGCCCTGCATCCGAGGGAAACAACGACTGGAATCCGGACAGAATTCCCAAGCCGCCCCTCAATTTTTCTGATCATGCAGTACCCTGTCCCGCCACACGAGTCGGTACGGTGCCGACAAGGCGCGCAGAGGACCAGGTCAGGCCGGGGGCGGAAGGGGGTCCCGGGACCCCCAAGGGCCCCTTCGGTCACCGCGCCGAAGAGACGCCCGTCACACCCGAACGCCCGCCATCTCGACCCGCCGTCCCACCTCATGGACAGCGCACCCGCCTCACAAGCGACGCACCCACCCGCAGGCGATGCGCCCACCCCACGCACACGTCTCGCTCCTGTAGACGGCGCACACAGATCAAGGGTTGCCCGGTCGCACCGCACAACACCACGCATCGCCGCGCCACCGCGCCACCGCACTCCCCCGCCACCGTGCCGGCTCAGCCGCACCACCCCGGCTCAGCCGCACCGCGCCGACTCAGCCGCACCACCCCGGCTCAGCCGCACCGCGCCGACTCAGCCGCACCACCCCGACTCAGCCGAACTGCACCGACTCAGCCGAACTGCACCGACCGCTTCGCCAGCCCCATCCAGAACCCCTCGATCACGGACCGCTGCCTGTCCAGCTCACCGGCCGCGTCCGCCGCCCCCATGGCCACGAAGAGGGGAGCGAAGTGCTCGGTGCGCGGATGGGCGAGCAGGCCCGCCGGGGACGTGCGGGCGAAGTCCAGCAGCGCGTCCACGTCCCCGGCCTCCAGCGCGCGCCGCCCCCAGTCGTCGAATTCGGCGGACCAGGCGGGGACGCCTCCGTGCCGCAGCGCGGCCAGGTTGTGGGTGAAGAAGCCGGAGCCGACGATCAGGACGCCCTCGTCGCGCAGGGGGGCGAGCCTGCGGCCGATCTCCATGAGCCCGGCCGGGTCGAGGGTCGGCATGGAGACCTGGAGGACCGGGATGTCGGCGTCGGGGTACATCTCCACGAGCGGGACGTACGCACCGTGGTCGAGTCCGCGGTCGGGGATGTCCTGCACGGGCCGGCCGGGGGCGCGCAGCAGCTTCCGTACGGACTCGGCGAGCTCCGGTGCGCCGGGGGCCTCGTAGCGCACCCGGTAGTAGCGCTCGGGGAAGCCCCAGAAGTCGTAGACGAGCGGAACGGTGCGGGTGGCGCCGAGGGCGAGCGGGGCCTCCTCCCAGTGGGCGGAGACGACGAGGATCGCCCGGGGGCGGGGCAGGCGGGCCGCCCAGGCGGCGAGTTCGCCGGGCCAGACGGGGTCGTCCGCGAGCGGCGGGGCACCGTGGCTGAGGTAGAGGGCGGGCATGCGGTCCCGGGTGGCGGCGGACATGGCGGCGGCTCCCTCGGGTCGAACTGCTGCGACCGACCTTACGCCCACTTTGTTTAACCTTCAAGTACAAGTCTCGTAGAGTGGGATACATGAACACGGCACCCTCATCCGCACCCGCGCAAGAGCCCCGCTGGCTCACCGACGAGGAGCAGCGCGTCTGGCGCTCGTACATCGAGGCCGCCACCCTGCTGGAGGACCACCTGGACCGCCAGCTCCAGCGTGACGCCGGTATGCCGCACATCTACTACGGCCTGCTCGTCAAGCTCGCCGAGTCCCCGCGCCGGCGGCTGCGGATGACGGAGCTGGCCCGGTACGCGAAGATCACCCGCTCCCGCCTCTCGCACGCCGTCGCCCGCCTGGAGAAGAGCGGCTGGGTACGCCGCGAGGACTGCCCCTCCGACAAGCGGGGCCAGTTCGCCGTGCTCACGGACGAGGGGTACGAGGTGCTGCGCCGGACCGCGCCGGGCCACGTGGACGCCGTACGCCAAGCGGTGTTCGACCGCCTCTCCCCCGAGCAGCAGAAGTCCCTCGGCGAGATCATGCGGATCATCGCCGAGGGACTCCAGCCCAGCGAATCGGGCGCGGACCTGCCCTGGCTGCGCTGACCGCGCGACAGGGAGCGGATCCGCCCCGGCTGCGCCGAGCACCCGGAAAGGACCGTCCGGCTGCGCCGAGCGCGCGGAAAGGGAGCGGGCCTGTCCCGGCCGCGCCGAGCGCGCGGCGGGACAGGCCCAGGGACGTACGGACGGGGCGTCCCCTCCCCGCCCGTACGAGGCGCGACGCGGCGCGGTGCAGCGACCCGAGGGGTACATCCGGAGGGATACGTCCGGAGGGATACGTCCGGAGGGATACGTCCGGACCGTCGCCGTCAGTGGGCGATGACCGGCACCCGCACCTCGCCCTCGGCGCCCTCACCGGACTCGGTCACCGCGGACATGTTCGGCCGGCCGGCGTTGACGAAGGTCAGGGCGATGGCCGCGGCCACGACGAGGATGCCGACGGCGAACCAGATCGCACTGGTGTAGCCCTGCACCATGCCCTCCAGCTGGACCAGTTGCTGCTGCGACCGGGAGGTCGCCGAGCCGATGTGGTCGGTGATGTAGGACGTGGTCGCGGAGGCGGCGATCGTGTTCAGCAGCGCGGTACCGATGGCGCCGCCCACCTGCTGCGAGGTGTTGACCATCGCGGAGGCGACACCGGCGTCCTGCGGACGGACGCCCTGCGTGGCCATGGACATGGCCGGCATGAACGCCGTACCCATGCCGAGGCCCAGCAGCAGCATGCCGGGCAGCAGCACACCGGCGTACGAGGTGTTGATCTCCAGCTGGGTCAGCAGCAGCATGCCGACGGCGGCGACCAGGAAGCCGGGGCCCATCAGCAGACGCGGCGGGACGCGGGTCAGCAGGCGGGTGCCGATCTGGGTCGAGCCCGTGATCATGCCCGCGACCATCGGCAGGAAGGCGAAGCCCGTCTTGACCGGCGAGTAGCCCTTCACGACCTGGAGGTAGTAGGTCAGGAAGAGGAACAGGCCGAACATCGCGATGATGGCGAGACCGAGCGAGAGGTAGACACCGCCGCGATTGCGGTCGGTGACCACGCGCAGCGGCAGCAGCGGGGCCTTGACCTTCGCCTCGACCAGCACGAAGGCGATCAGCAGCACGGCGGAGGCGACGAACATGCCGATGGTCACGCCCTCGCCCCAGCCCTCGGACTCGGCGCGGGTGAAGCCGTAGACCAGCGCGACCAGGCCCAGGGTGGACAGGATGACGCCGGGGATGTCGAGCGCCGAGCGGTTGCGGCTGCCCTCCGGCTCACGGACGACGAACCAGGCACCGGCCGCGGCGATCACGGCGAACGGGATGTTGACGAAGAACGTCCAGCGCCAGTCCAGGTACTCGGTGAGGAAACCGCCGAGGATCAGGCCGACGGCGGCACCGCCACCGGCGATGGCGCCGTAGATGCCGAACGCCTTGGCGCGCTCCCTGGCGTCCGTGAACATCACGGCGAGCAGGGAGAGCGCGGCGGGCGCGAGCAGGGCACCGAAGGCGCCCTGGAGGGCGCGGGAGCCGAACATCATGGCCTCGTTGGTGGCCGCGCCGCCCAGCGCGGAGGCCGCGGCGAAGCCGGCCAGGCCGGTGACGAACGTGCGCTTGCGGCCCCACAGGTCGGCTATCCGGCCGCCGAACAGCAGCAGGCCGCCGAAGGCGAGGGCGTAGGCCGTGACGACCCACTGCCGGTTGCCGTCGGAGATGCCGAGGTCCTGCTGGGCGGAGGGAAGGGCGATGTTCACGATGGTCGAGTCGAGGACGACCATCAGCTGGGCGAGCGCGATGAAGACGAGCGCCTTCCAGCGGCCGGGGTCGGCGGCGCCGGGAGCCTTGAGGGCTGTTTCAGACATGGGTGTACCCACTTCGGGACTTCGGAGCTTCAGAACCTCGAAGCTTCGGGACTTCGGGACTTCGGGACGGTCGGTGGTTGGTGAGGGAGACGCGACGACGGAAACGAAAGAGGACGTGTCAGAGGACTCGGAACTCGGAGGAGAACTCGGAACTCGGAACTCGGAACTCGGAAGAGGAGCTGAGAGGAGAACCGACACCCGGCACGGGGCCGGGGCCGGTACCGGTACCGGGAGTGACGACTGGGGAGAAGCGCTGAACTGATCGATCAGGCCTGGCGCAGATCCTCCAGGGTCACGGCGGCTCCCGGCAGGGCGGAGCGGGCGGGTGCCCGCAGCCCGTCCAGGAACAGTTGCAGATGCCGGTGGACGAAGCGGTCGACCCGGAAGCACGGCGTACCGGCCGGTGGACGGCTGAGCTGGCCCATGGCGACCATCAGGTCGCCGACGCCCACGTCGGCGCGGAGCTGCCCGGCCGCCTTGGCCTGGTCCATGATCCGGGCGACGAGCCGCTCGACCCGTGCACGGGCGGCGACGAGGTCGGGGTGGTGCTGGTCGAACGTGCTGGACACCATCGGGCACAGGGCACTGATCCGCTCGTCGGCGGCGGTGTGCACGAAGTGCTCCAGCACCGCGAAGGCGTCGCCGTTCTCCGCGAGCGCGTCTTCGGCCGCCTGCGCCGTGCGGTCCATGACCGAGCAGACGACCTCGCGGACGAGGGCGTCGCGGTCCGGGAAGTTGCGGTACACCGTGGCGTTGCCGACGCCGGCCCGGCGGGCGATCTCGTCGAATGGCACATCGGGGCCGTGTTCGACGAACATCTCCCGGGCGGCGGCGACGATCCGCTCCCGGTTGCGCAGGGCGTCGGCGCGCGGCCGGGTCGCCTTGCGCGGTACGGGGGAGGCGGTCTGCACGGCGTACTCCTTCGGGACGTACGGGAAAACTTGACGGAAAGAGCTTGACGAAAAGAGCTCGACGGGAAGAACTGGACGGTCACGATCCGGGGACCGAGTCCCCGTTTCGCTCGGACACTCGACTAAACGGGGAAACGCTCCCCGGTTATTTCCGCCCCACCGAACATTCTTCTGTGGTCTGCGCCACATCCCCAGTGTGGGCTACCGGCGGGAAACCCACGATCGGTCTCCTTCAACGCGCGCCCGCGCACCCCTCGGACCAGGGTGATCGCAAGGGGTGCAGCCGGAGACCGGCGGCTGCCGTGGTGGCCCGGGAGGTCCGCATGCAGGCGCAGCGCCGTCGGATACGCCTCCGCCGCCCGGTCGCCCCGCCGAACACCCGCCGCCCGGCCGCTCTGTCGGACTCCCGTCACCCGGCCGTCCCGTCGGACTCCCGTCACCCGGCCACCCCGACGACCCCCCGCCGCGTGGCCGCCCTGGCGACCGTCACCGCCCTCACCCTCGCCGTCAGCACCTCCGCCGGCACCGGGCACCTCGCCCCCGGCACCACACCGCCCGGCGCGGGCCCGGTCTCCCTCTCGCGTTCCTCCGCACACGGCCCCTGCATGATCAGCGGCGGCCCCGAGGTCCAGATGTCGGAGGGCGTCCCCACCTCCGGCAGCTATGCCCGCTCCACCGGTACCGTCCGCGCCCTGACCCTGATGATCGACTTCTCCGACGCGCCCGGCCAGGGCAGCGCCCTGGACCGCTACCGCGAGTTCTTCCCGCAGACCGAGCAGTGGTTCCGCACCAGCTCCTACGGCCGTCTCGACTACCGCCCCGAGACGCCCATCCGCGACTGGCTGCGCATGCCGAAGCCGTTCCGGGAGTACGGCATAGAGCGCGGCGCCCCCTTCGACCCCGGTTACCGGGAGCTGGTCCAGGACATCGTGGCGGCGTCCGACGCGAAGGTCGACTTCCGCGCGTACGACCTGATGAACGTGCTGGTCACCCCGAACGCGGGCCCCTCCGCCCTGGACACGGTCCTGTCCGTCACCTTCGCCGGCAACCCCGAGGCGCCGATCGCCGACGGCGTCCCGGTCGCGAACGCGTCCTTCGTCTACTCCCGCCAGGACGACGGCTCCGGCTCCTACGACAAGACCGGCTACCGCGTCCTGCCGCACGAGAACGGCCACGTCTTCGGCCTGCCCGACCTCTACACCCAGGAGGGCGGGGGCGCGGTCGGCCACTGGGACATCATGAGCGAGGACTGGGGCGCCAACAACGACCTGCTCGGCTGGCACAAGTGGAAGCTGGGCTGGCTGGACGCGGCCCAGGTGCACTGCGCGGCGACCCCCGGCACGAGGGAGTACACCCTGACCCCGCTCGCCCGCGCGGGCGGCTCGAAACTGGTCTTCGTCCCCCTGGACGCCCGCTCCGGCTACGCCGTCGAACTGCGCACCCGCGGCGGCAACGACGAGGTGGTGTGCCGGCCGGGCGTGCTCGTCTACAAGGTCGACGCGGACGTGGACACCGGGATGGGCCCGGTGCGGGTGTACGACTCCCTCCGCGACAGCGGCGGCTGCACCCGCGCCCCGAACGTGCACGCGGAGCTCTCCGATGCCGCTTTCACCCCCGGTGAGACCTTCAAGGATCCCCACCGGGGCATCACGATCGTGGTGGCGGGAGCCGATCTGTCGGGAGACCACCGGGTACGGGTGACACGGAGCTGACCTGATCCGACCTGTCCTCACCCAAGCACTCGGGGCCCGACAGAGGCACCGAAGGAACCGGCGGAGAGAAGATCAGAGGAACCGGCAGAGAAACCGGCGAAGGAACCGGCAAAGCAACCGGCGGATTACCGTAGGGGCCTCCCCGCCCCTGATGGACGCCCTGACGGACACCCGACGGACACCCCGACGGACGCCCCGACGGACACCTGACGAACACCCCGACGGACACCCCGACGGACACCTGACGGACACCCCGACGGACGCCCGACCGCCGCACCGAAAGACCCGATGCCCCCGATGCCCCCCATGCCCCCGACGGACACCCCCGAGGGTGCCGGCGCCGTACCCGCCGAGGCGGTCGCCCCGCTGCTGCGCGGTCTCGCCGTACTGCGGCGGCTGACCGAGGCGGGCGGCACACTCAGCCTCAGCGACCTGGAACGGGCCACCGGCCTGGCCCGCTCCACCGTCGACCGCATCACGGCGACGCTCTCCCGCATGGGGTACGTCCGTCCGGACGGCCGGGACGTCACCCTCGCCCCCCGCCTGATGGAGCTGGGCAACGCCTACCTGGCCGCCCTGCGCCTGCCCGCCCTGCTGGACGCGCGCGCGGACGCCCTCGCCGACGAGCTGGACGAGTCGGTGTCACTGGCGGTCGGCGACCGGGACGGCATCCGCTTCATCCACCAGGCGACCCGCCGCCGCGCGATGTCCCTGAGCTTCCGCATCGGCGACCTGCTCCCGGCCGAACGCACCGCGCCGGGCCCGCTGTTCGCGGCCGAGTGGACGGACGCCGACTGGCGCCGCTGGCGCGCCCGCCGGGCGGCCGACCCGCACGACCACGGCTTCCCCGCCGTACCGCCCGCCGAACGGCCCGCCCCCGACGCCGACTTCGAACGTCGTACGGCGCGGGCGGCGGCCGAGGGCTGGGCGCTGGACGACCAGCTGATCGAGCCCGGCCTGGTCGCCGTGTCCGTACCGGTGCGCGATCCCCGTACGGGCCGGGTGGCGTGCGTGGCGAGCGTGGTGAGCCACACCAGCCGCCACACGGCCGAGGGGCTGCGCGAGACCCTCCTCCCGCGCCTGCGGTCGGCGGTGGCCCGCATGGAGGACGACCTGCGCACCGCGCCGCCGCCGGTACCCGGCGCGGCCCCCTCGGGCCTGGCCGGCTGGACGGGGGCGTCGAAGCAGGAACTGGGCCGGGAGTTCGTCGAGTCGCTGGCCCGCGGCCTCACCGTCCTGACCGCCTTCGGTGAGGGCCGGGCGGAGCTGACCCTCGCCGAGGTCGCGAAGGCCACGGGCCTGGCCCGGGCGACGGCCCGCCGGGCACTGATCACGTACGAGTACGCGGGCCTGGTGGCGCCGGCCTCCGACCGCGCGTTCACCCTCACCCCCCGGGTCCTCTCCCTCGGCTTCCCGCCCCTCTCCCGCACGTCCCTCCCCCAGATCGCCCAGCCCCACCTGGCCGCCCTGGCGGACCGCGTCCAGGAGTCGGCGTCCCTGGCCGTCCTGTCGGACCGCCCGTCGCCGGGCCCCGGCGGCCCGGCGACGGCCCCCGGCCCGGTCGCGGACATCCAGTACACGGCGCGGGTGACCCCGAGCCGCGTGATGAGCGTCGACATCACGGTCGGCACCCGGCAGCCGGCGTACGCCACCGCCCTGGGCCGCGTCCTGCTGGCCGGCCTGCCCGCACCGGACCGCGCCCTCGGCGACCCGCGCCCCCTCACCCCGCACACGGTCACCGACCCCGCGGAGCTGGCCCGCCTGCTGGACCGGGTCCGGGCGCAGGGCTACGCCCTGACCGACCAGGAGCTGGAGGAGGGCCTGCGCTCGATCGCGGTCCCGGTCCGCGACGGCACGGGCCGGACGGTGGCCGCGGTGAACGTGGCGATGCACGCGGCCCGGCGCACGCTGGAGGCGTGCGTCGACGAGATCCTGCCGGAGCTGAGGGAGACGGCGGACCGCATCGAGGGCGACCTGCGGGTGGCGGGGAGATTCAGACGAGTCCCCCTGACCTGACGCCCCCACGAGAGTCCCCCCACCCTCCACGACACCTGTTGCTTAAACGACAGGCGTCGAATAACGTACGCGGGCATGAGAGCGGAGATCTGGGCGGACGTCGTCTGCGCGTGGGCATACATCGGCAAGCGCCGCCTGGAGCGGGCCCTGGCCGACTGGCGGGGAGAGCCGGTCGAGGTCGTCTGGCGCCCCTTCCGCATCGACCCGATGGCCCCGCCCCGCGCCCTTCCGCTCGCCGGGGAACTGCGCGACCCGCTGGTGGACGGGGCGCTGCGGCAGTGCTCCCCGGGCCTCTCGCCGGCCGAGAACCGGGTACGGGTCTCGCGCATCGCCGCGGAGGAGGGCATCGGCCCGCACTGGGGAGCGGCCTGGCGGGCGAACAGCCACGACGCCCACCGCCTCCTGGCGGTGGCCCACGAACAGGGCGGGTCCTCCCTGCAGAACACCGTGGCGGAGGGCCTGCTGCGGGCCCACTTCACCGAGGCCCGCGACATCAGCGCCCCCGAGGTGCTCACCGACATCGCCCGGCAGGCCGGCTTCCTGCAGGGCGGCGACCTCCTGGCCCAGGGCGCGGGCGACCGGACCGTCCGGGAACTGCTGCTGTCGGGGAAGGCCAGGGGCATCAAGACCTCGCCGACCCTCGTCGTCGCGGGCCGGGCCCTCCCCGGAGCCCAGCCGCCGGAGGTCATCACCGACTTCCTCCACGCCACCGCGGGCGAGACCGAACGCCCCCTCCCTCCCGAAGTACGCCGCTTCCGCGAGGCCGAGTCCCTGCTGGACCTCGGCGACCCCCTGGGCTGCCTCACCTTGCTCGCCCCCCTCCTGGAGGACCGGACCACGGCCACGGACCGCGGCGTCCGCACGCTGGCCGCCCGCGCCTACTTCCACTCCGCCCAGCTCGGCAGAGCGGCGGCGACCCTGGAGGACCTGGTCGCCACCTCCCCCGACGACTCCTACGCCCGCCTGCTGCTGGGCCGGACCCGGGAGCGCCAGGGCAGAAGCGCGGAGGCGGCGGGACACCTGCGGCTGGCGACGGCGATGACACCGTCGTACGGCCACTGATCCCAAACCCCCGCCTCCCCCACCGCCCGCTGCCCACCACCGAACACACCCCACGCCCCTCCCCTCCCTCCCACGACACACGTTGCTTTGACGGCACGAGACGTGAAAGCTGCCCGCATGCCGAACGCCCCCCACCCCCACGAGGACTCCGAGGGCTCCCTGGACCCCCGCGTCCGCCGTACCCGGGCCCGACTGCGCACCGCGCTCCTGGACCTGTCCGCCGAACGCGACCTGGACACGATCACGATGGCGGACATCGCGAAGCGCGCCGAGGTCAACCGGGCGACGGTGTACCTCCATTACAAGGACCGCGACGACCTGCTCCTCGACGCCACGGACAGCGCCATGAGCGCCCTCGTCGAAGCGGTCCGCGCCTGCCGTACGGCGCCGGCCGCGGACGACCGGCGGGCACCCGACGCGGACACCCCGCCGGGCCACCTGGTCACCCTCTTCACCCACGTCGCCCGCCACCGCCCCCTGTACGCCCGCATGCTGGGCGAGGACGGCAGCTCCCGCTTCACCGCCCGCCTGGAACGCCGCCTGGCCGAGGCGTGGCGGGAACAACTCGCCCTCGACACAGGAGCCGACGGCATCGACAGCGCCGTACGCGCCCACTACGTCAGCGGCGGCCTGGTCGCACTGATCACCCACTGGGCCGAGGGAACCTTCGACGCGACCGGCGCCCCGGACACCCCCCTCAGCCCCGACCACCTGGCCCGCCTCGCCTGGCCCCTGATCCGGCCTCGCCCCTGACCCGGGCTCGCCCCTGACCCGGCCTCGCCCCTGACCCGTCCAGGCGCCCCGCCGGGACCCGACACCCTCGGCTTCCACTCCCGCCCCTCGGGAGGGGCGGCCGAACGACCGCCCCTCCCACCAACCTCAGCGATCCATCCGTTCCACCCGATCCGCCATCATGCCGACGCACTCGTCGAGCGCCGCGTGCAACGGCGACACGAAGGCGGCGAGTTCGACATCCGAAGCCTCACCCGACTCCAGTACGGCCCCGACGACCGCCACCAGCACGGCGGCTGCCTCCAGGGCATGCAGGTCGGCCAGCGTCTCGAGGTAGCCGCCGGGGCGCGCGACCACGAACGCCTCCTTGCCGGTGGCCGGATCGACACCGATGCTGCGGGGACGCCACCCGTTCATACGGCGGCCTCCCACACGGCGACGTACGGCCGGACCAGAGGCAGACCGTCGACGGCGATCATCTCCGTATGCGGACACGAAGACACGGGACGTCGTCCGGAAACGGCCGGACGGGCGGCGAGAAGCGGCGGCGCGTCGGCACGGTGCGCCCCACTCGGAGGCAGAAGGAAGTGCAGGATCGCGGCCAGTAGGCTGCGCATAGGTCGACTCCTACTCAGTCGGCTCAGCCCCGGCGCGGAAGCTCTCACCCTTCCCGTCGGGGCGTTCTGGCTGAGCCCGAACCTTACCCTTCTGACGGTAGTGGTGGGTAGTGGTTGGTAGTAGTACTAAGTAATGCGCAGTGGAGGGTGGCGCTCTACGGTCAAAAGGTGGACAAGATCAGCCCCGACTCGCCGCAGTATGTGTACGAACAGCTGGCCGCGATCATCGAACGGAAGATCCGTTCCGGCGAGTACCCGCCCGGCACCCGGCTCCCCGGAGAGCTGACGATGACGCACGACTACAAGGTCGGCCCGGGCACCGTCCGCCGCGCGCTGGACATCCTCCGGGACAGGGGATTGGTCGTAACCGTGCGCGCTCGCGGGTCGTTCGTGGTCGACCCTCTGCCGCCCTCCCCTGAAACCTCCGAGCCCTCCGCATAGGCAAGGCCCCGCAGCCGAGCCCGAGGGGCCGGCGAAGCGCTCCATCCGTTCGCCAGCCACCGCACGCGTTCCCTGCCACGGGAAAGCGCAGGCCCATGCCCCACCCCCAAGCAGACGCATCCGCTACCCTGTCATCAGTCAGCCGGGCATCCGGCGACACCCTTGTCCGGGGCTTCCCGGCGGGCGTCGCGGGAACCGTCCGACCAGCAGGCTTGCGCGACCGGCCTGAAGATCCACTCAATGGATCTCCAGCAAGGTCTTCCGCAGGCCCCGCCTTCGTAGCTCAGGGGATAGAGCACCGCTCTCCTAAAGCGGGTGTCGCAGGTTCGAATCCTGCCGGGGGCACAGAGCAAAGGGCCAGCTCAGGAGGGGCTTCCTCCCGGGCTGGCCCTTCATCGTGTTCGAGGCCGTGCCACACGCGTGCCACTGAGCCTTTTCCATCATTGGCCTGAGCTGGCCAAATGCAGAGTCACGATGGCTCGGACGAGGCTTGTGACGCGAGTGGTCGAGCACCGCAGCTTGCGGAGGAGTCGCCAAGACTTGAGGGTGGCGACGGCTTGCTCGACCAGGGTCCGGATCTTGGCGTGAGACCGGTTGACAGCCTTCTGACCTCGGGAAAGTGTCTCCCAGCGTCCCCAGTACGGGACGCGGACCGTGCCTCCGGCGCCTCGGTATCCCTTGTCGGCCCAGCACTTGATGCCAGCGTCCGTGAGCGTGCGGACGATGTCGTGTTCACGGGCGGCCCGGACGTCGTGGACGGCACCGGGCGGAGCCGGAGAGGCCCACAGCAGCCGACCGGACGGATCGGCCAGGATCTGCACGTTCATCCCGTGTTTCTTGTGCTTGCCGGAGTAGAAGGGGCGGTCTGCTGCGATGCGGTCGATGGGCAGCAGGGTGCCGTCCAGCAGCACGAATGCCTTCGTCGATGCCGTACGGGCTGCCTCCTCGAGGGCTGGGGCAAGTGCGGCCAGGAGTTCGACGGCCTCGGCGACGTACCGGTAGGCGGTCGTGGTGCCGATGCCGAACCCGGCCGCGAGCCGGGCATACGGAAGGCCGTTGCGAAGGTGGGCGAGAGTGAGCAGGGCCTGCCGGCCCGGGCTCAGGCGCCGCCACCGGGTTCCGAGCTCGTGACGGTGTCGGCGGAGCTTGGCGGACAGGAAGCGCAGGGCAGAGCTGGACACGTCGATGCCCGACGGGTAGACAAGCACATGAAGCCTCTGGTGGAGACGGTTCTCTTGGTCGAAAACCCATCTACCAGGGGCTTCACCTGCCTGGCAGCCCAACCGTCCTGTCCAGCGCCCAGGTTGGAAAGGGCTCACTGCCACGGTGTCCGTCGGCCCCGCACCACAAGCGCACCAGATCGAGCGGGGAACAGCGGAGAGTCACGGTGAAAGCCAGCGGCACCGGCGAGGGTGCAGGTCAACCATCAGCGCAGGTCAGCGGCCGAACCACCCGCAAATGTTCGCAGCTTCCCGAGCTGAGAGTCCGAGTCCGCAGAGCCTCGTGTGGGCAGGCGTGTGCGGTCTGTCGCGTGACCCACCAGAACTTCAGCGATCACAGGACACACGCCGGGATACCCTCGCAGCCTTGAAATGGTTCAGCCACCTGATTCCGGGGGGAATTATGATGATTTCATTGCGTGGTTCCGTACCGCGCAGAGTGACGAGCGTGGCGTTCGCCGCTGTGCTGCTCGCTGGCGGAACGGTTGCCTGCGGAGGGGGCTCGGCGAGTGACTCCGCGAGTGAGGGCTCGCCTACGGTGACACCTGCGACGGCCGTGGCGAAGGCGGCGGCGAACTCTGAGCGCATCACGTCGCTCCACTACCGGGTCACCGGGACCGTGCCGGAGAAGGGCCGGCTGGAGGCCGAGGCATCCATGCGCACGGAACCGGCGGTCATGAAGATGAAGATGAACGCGACCGACCAGGGCAGAGAAGGCCAGTTGGAGATCCGGTTCGTCGACGAGGTGATGTACGTCAGCGGGACTGCGATCAGCTCCGGAAAGCTGGACGGCAAGAGCTGGTTCAGCGCCCATCCGGCCGTATGGGGACACGGCGCGATGGACAACCAGTCCTACCAGGTACTGCCGGCTCAGTTTGAAGGTAACCCGACCACGCAGTCCATGATCCTGACCGCCTCCAAGGACGTGCGAAGGATTGGGACGGAGACGATCGGCGGAACCCGGACCACTCACTACAGAGGAACGGTCACCAGCCGCAACATCAGAGCCGCCCGTGACGCTGCCGCGAACAAGGCGGCTCGAGAGCGCCAGATCAACAACCTTGATCAGTTCATGATGCTACGCATCGACGACATGCTCACCATGGATCTGTGGATCGGAGACGACAACCACACCAAGCAGTTCCGCATGCGGGGCGATACGCGCGCCACACGGGGCGACACCGAGGGCAAGCCGCTCGATTTCACCGACGGCGCCCCCCTCGACTTGACCATCACCTTCCTCGACATCAACCAGCCGGTGACCGTCGAGGCACCACCGTCCGAAGACACCGCCGACCTCGCCGTGCTGGCGGACAAGGCACAGGCAAGCTGAGCGACACCTGGGAAGACCTGAACGGCCTGCCCCGGCGGCACCGTCTCACTTACCGTCTTATTCAGCCCCGTTCACAGCCGTTCAGGGGAGGCTCCGAGCCCTGTCCACCCCTCCGACCAACCGGGCATGAACACAGGTGAACGGCTCGGGCCAGGCTCAAGCACCCCACCACCACAGTTGGAGATCACGATGGCGTAAGAGCAGAGCGGGTACTGTGTCCGGTCGGCGATACGTGATCAGCTTGGGGTGTGGAGACCATCATCGCCAGTGCCATAGCCGTTCTGGGGACTCTGCTCGGCTCGGGGCTCACCCTGGCTTTTCAGCAGCGCACTACCGACAAGGGGCATCAGTTCACCCGCCATGAGAGGCTCCGCCAGGAGCGACTCGATGCTCACTCCGCCTACGCCGGCGCACTCATCAACTACCGCCGCTGCCTGGTACATCTCTGGTTCTGCGAACACGAACAACCACCGCACGAGGACCCCAGCGTGGTGCGAATCCGCGCATACGACCTGCGTTCCAACGCCCAAGAAGCTCTCTTCCGGGTGCAGATGCTCACCGATGACGACGCCTTGAGCGAGGCAGCAGAAGCTGCACTTGCGGACGTCACAGCCCTGCCCAAGACGGACAGCAGGACCGAACTGGACCAGCGCAGGGTGAAGACCCGCGACGACATCAGTCGACTGGTCAGCGCGTCCAAGCGCCATCTCTGATGCGCCTGCCAGCGCCTCTGCACGTAGGGGTCGTCAGGCGCGCTTACCGAGCCCACACCCGCTGGAACTCATCGACTGTGACGGCTTCCAGCGGGTCTTCCTCAGGATCGATCGCCTGGTCTGTCAGGCAACCGTGCTCGTCCTCCAGGTACTCCCAGCTGTACCGGTGGAGTTGTCCTGCCGAAGTGAGCTCGGCTTGCTTGATGACGATCAACTCGCCGCGGTCGGGTACGGCCTCGATGTACCACAAGCCGCCCTCCTCGTCAGCGTGGCGGAAGTGGTGCCGCAGGGTGGCGTTCTCATCGAGCGCTCGGAAGTAGGCCACGCTCTCTGCTTTGATGCGCTCCAGATCGACCACGGGCCCATCGTGCCAGCGAGCGCGCGGGGTTGCATTGTTCTGACATCCACGAGTGACATCAACTGATTCGGCTCGCCGAGGCGATCGGTGTGCCGCTGGAGGACTTCGTCCGGTGAGCGGCCCGCCTCCGACGGGGGGGATACGGGCCGCCTCTCCACCACGGAGGGAGCGGAGGGGCGGGGTCGGCGCGACGGCGCGGAGCAGTCAGGTGGTGTACTCCAGCTCGGTGAGGGCCGCCAGACGGGTCCGCTGTGCCATTTCGGTCATGTCCAGCTTGCTGAGGAAGGACGTGAGGGCCTGCCGCGTATCTCTCAGCTGATCGACAAGGGCGGGCAGTTCGAGGTGTGCGGGCAGGAGTATCCGGCGGAAGTCCGGTTCCTCGATCGCCCGCGCGATGAGCTGTTCGGCCAGCCAGAGCGGAGTGCGCTCGCGGATGGCGAAGGTCAGATGCAGGCTGGGCTGCTCCTGGTCCAGGGCGTGCGGGTTGTGGACCCAGCCTCGGGGCAGCAGCAGGGTCTGCCCGGCCGTCAGCTCGACCGTAAGGTCCGGGCCGGCCGCCTCCCACATGGGGATGAACTCCTCACGCCACACACGGAAGGACTCCTGGTACTCCCGCATCGGGGCCTCGACCGGCGGCTTCCACAGTTGCCAGGTCTTGGTGCCGGCCACCTGCACGATGACGGCCATCTGCTGATCCCAGTGGTGCAGCAGACCCTGCTCGCCCGCGGGCGTGAGGAAGGCGTGCATGTAGTTCGAGTAGCCGGTCTCCTGCTGGATGTCCTGCGAGATGCGGTGAAAGGCGGGCAGCCAGCGCTGCATGTTCCCGAAGCGGATGGTGTAGCCCTGGTCCCGCAGTCGGCTGAGTTTGGTCGGGTCGGTGCGGCCGTTCGTCAGGAACGCTGTTCGGTTGGACGGGCCGGCCTTGATGACGGCGATCTCGTCGGGTGGTACGCAGCCGGTCTCGATCAGTTCGGTGAAGTGGTCGAGACTCATGGCCTCGTCCACCTTCGTCCGTCCGCGCTCGTACACGCGGGGCTGGTCGGGCCAGGAGGCCAGCAGGTCTTTCACCCCTTCGGGGGGCAGCAGCAAGCGAAGCGACACGGGTTCCTCACGGGTCATGAGGGCGGCAGCGGGCAGGGCAGATCCGGGTGGTGCAGGCTCGGGCAGCAGACGATCTGGGCGGCGAACAGGCTGCGGGACGGGGTGTAGTAGACGCAGGAGACATCGACGCCGCGTGGCAGCGCGTCCCGCGCGTACGCCAGTGTGACGTCCAGCCCCACGTACGCCTGCTGTCCGTCCGTCCGCTCGAATGGCGGGGTTTCGAGGTACTGCTGCTCCAGCCAGACGACGGCCTTACCGACGTCCGTCCAGGTCAGTGCGCGAGTTACCTGCGCCTTCTTCAGCAGCCAGTGCCCGGTCATCAGCGGAGGCAGGGTGCCGGTGCTGAACTCCTGCGCGGCCTTGTGGTACCGGTCAACGATGTCCGGTGCTACGGGCAAGACGGGATGGGCGGGGCGCCTGTTCCCCTCTGCGGCGTACGCTTTCGGGTCGCCGATCCAGGGCCCGAAACCGTGCCAGTGACCGCGCCAGGTCTGGCTGGTCAGCCTCGGCTCCTCCGGTGCGATGGTGGTCATGGCGTCCTTCCGGGACGGGCCGCCCCGCGCGCAAGGGCGGCCCGTGAGGTGCGTGAGGTGGACGGTCAGCCTAGAGCGCCAGGCCCCGGCTCCGGGCCCATTCGATGGCGAACGAGTCGAGTTCCGCGCCGGTCATGCGCAGCTCCTTGCCGCTACCCGCGGGCTTGGAGTCCACGACGGCGAACGCGTCCGCGACACCGGCGAGGGGGATGGTGGCCACGCAGGTCTCGTTGTCGCCGCCGAGGTTGCCGCCGCACCACTTCTTGACGGGCGTGTCGGCCACGGGCAGCTCGTACAGGTCCTTCATCACTGACCTCCAGTGATCTGAGGTTGGAGAGACGGTCTCCGGCCGTGATGCCGTCCGCCCCAGGGATCGACCTGTCCAGGGTTGGGGCCTGGGGCGGGCGCCTTGCAGACCCGTCCACCAGGCGATGCCGGCGGGCGGGGGCTTGGGGCACCGCCCTGGTCTGCGGGCGGTGCAGAGGGAGAAGTTCAGCGGCGGGTCGACCGGCCGCGGGTCGCGGTCTTCCACGAGCTGGTGAACGCCATCAGCGATGCCTCGGGTCACGGCCAGCGGGGAGCACCGCATGCCGGCGGGAGTCAGTGCCACTCGATGTGCCGGTAGGTGTGCTCGTGGGGGCCGGTTTGGTGCGGCGGCCGGGTGCAGTGCAGCCCACTCTCCGGGTGCGGCAGCCAGCAGTAGCCGGCCGCGCGGCCAGCACTCTCGGCGGCGGCGCGCAGCTGCTCGGCGGTGTACTGGGTCGGCGTCGTCATCGTCGGTATCGCCTGATGAGCCGGGACAGGGCGCGGCCGGTCTCGCACTGGCCGACGTCGTCGACGCAGGGCTCGCACAGGGCGACGTGCGCATAGAGCGCCAGGTACGCGCGTACGCCGGCGTGCTGGTGGCAGGCTCGCGGCCACCAGTGCCCGGCCTCGCCGGTCTGCTCGCCGAGGTCGACGGAGGTCTCCGTGGTGAGCCGCTCCGTGCCCCACACGCAGACGGCACCGCGAACCTGGTCCGAGGTCAGCGTGTCGAAGTCGGGCAGGACGAGCAGGGCCAGAACCTCGGGCGGGATCTCTTGGGTGGTGCTCGCCAGGCTCGTTCCGGAGCTGGCCAGCGAGCGGCACCGTGGCAGGTCGGTGAGCACGCCGGGCTCCGTCTCTACGGGCTCGGCGGCCCTGGTGTGCGTCGTCATGAGGCGATGCTGTCGACCTGACCTCCGGTGCGGGAGTGTGTACGGAGTGCGAGTCGCATCGCTGGATTCACACACTGTGTGATCGTTCCGTCGTTAGGCTCCACACAGTGAGTGAGCCGGGGGCACGCATGGAGCCGAACACACTTCTTGACGCACTGCTCGACGAGGCTGGAGTCTCCCGAAAGGGCTTGGCCGCGCGGATCAACCAGGCGGGCGCCGTTCGTGGCCTGACCCTGCGCTACGACCACAGCTCGGTGATCCGCTGGCTGAAGGGGCAACTGCCCCGGGGCCTCACCCCCACGCTCATCTGTGACGTCCTCTCCGCCCGCCTCGGACGGTCGCTCACCCTGGAGGACATCGGCATGGGCAACGACAACACCCCGCCGCCCAGCAGTACGCCGCTCGCCGGTTTCATCGAACGGTCCACCGCGCTCTGGCGCGGCGACCACCAGCAGCGCCCCGACCTCCGGCAGACGCCTGTCATCACCGGTCTTCCGGCCGTCGGGCCGGTGTGGGAGTGGGAGAACCCGCCCGAGGATGCCGATGTCTCCCGCGACGGTACTCCCCGCGTCGGCATGTCCGACGTCGAGCAGCTGCGCGGCGCCCGCGCCCATTACGAGCAGATGTACCGGAAGGCCGGCGGCGTCGCCACGAAGGCCCGCGTCCTCCAGTTTCTGAACTTCGAGACCGCGCCGCTGCTGCGCGGCGCCTACTCCGACGCGACTGGGCGGGAGCTGCACCGCGCGGTCGGCGGCCTGGTTGCCGTCGCCGGGATCTGCTCGTACGACTCCGACGCCCAGGGCCTCGCACAGCGGTACTTCCACCAGGCGCTGCGCCTGGCGAAGGCCAGCGGCGACCGGGCGTTCGGCGGGTACGTGATAGCGCTGCTGGTCAACCAGGCGCTGTACATGCGGGAGTATCGGCAGGCGGTCGCCTTCGCCGAGGCCGGGCTGCGGACTGCCGGGCATGCGATCTCCCCGGCGCTGGCCTGCGATCTGCACGCGATGCAGGCGAAGGCGTTCTCCCGCATGGGCGACCACACCTCGGCCCGCCGCGCCATGACGGCCGCGGAGACGGCCGCCGGACAGATCCGGCCTGACGAGGAACCGGCCGAGACCGGCTATGTGCAACCCGGCCTCCTGGAGGCGAACATGGCGGACGCGCTCATGAGGCTCGGCGACACCGGCCCCGCGCAGGCGTACGCCGCCGAGGCTGTGGCCACCCAGACGCACGAGCGGGGCCGCGTGCACCGGCTGGCCACGCTCACGGACTGCCAGCTACGGGCCGGGGACGCCGAGCTGGCGGCGGCCACCGCCCGCACCGTGCTCGACTCCATGCAGGGTATGGAGTCCCAGCGGCTGCGGGACCGCTTGGTCAAGCTGCGCCGCGGCATGGTCGGCCTGGACAGCAGCGCCACCGCCGAGGTCGTCGAACGGATCAACAACACCCTGCGCATCCCGATGTGACCGGTGTGCTGGGATAGGTGGCGTACCCGATGAGAGGCAAGCCAGTGTCCGAGTGGCGCAACCTGTCCGAACGGACCGTGTACGAAAACCGCTGGGTGAAGGTCACGATGGCCGACGTGGAGCTGCCCGACGGCCGGCACCTCGACCACACCGTCATCCGCCTGCGGCCGGTCGCCGTGGCCACGGTCGTGAACGAGGCGAACGAGGTGCTGCTGCTGTGGCGGCACCGGTTCATCACGGGCGCGTGGGGGTGGGAGCTACCTTCGGGCGGGACCGGCGAGGGCGAGGACCCGGCTGCGGCGGCGGCGCGGGAATTCGAGGAAGAGACTGGCTGGCGCCCGGGCCCGATGCGCCTGCTGCTCACGGTCGACCCGATGCCGGGCATTTCCACGAGTCACCACCGGGTGTACTGGTCAGACCGGGCCGAGAAGGTGGGCGAGCCCCGTGACGACTTCGAGTCCGCACGTCGCGAGTGGGTGCCGCTGGCCGCGGTTCCCGAGCTCATTGCCCGTGGCGAGGTCCGGTCGGCGAACGCCGTAGCCGCGCTGCTGATGCTCCACCACCTCCGCCTCCGCTGATCCCAGGCATGACGAAGCAGCCCCCTGCACGGCCCGCGAAGAGCCATGCAGGGGGCGGTTCTTACAGACGGCGGCGGTCGCTCAGGATCAAGGGCGGGCTCGTCGTCGTGGTCGGCTCGGGCTGCGGGGCGCCGTCCCGGCGGCACACCAGGGCATCAGGGTCGTCGGCCGGCGGCTGGAGGCTGTACCCGTCGGGGCAGTCCGGCCCGGCCGGGCCCCGCTCACCCTGGGGTCCCTGCGGCCCGGGCTCGCCCTGCGGGCCCGCAGGGTGGCGTTCTCATCGAGTGCTCGGAAGCAGGCCACACTCTCTGCTTTGATGCGCTCCAGATCGACCACGGGCCCATCGTGCCAGCGAGCGCGCGGGGTTGCATTGTTCTGACATCCACGAGTGACATCAACGGCGTCGGACACCAGCACGCATAGGCGGTCCGGCATGGCCAGTGGCGCCGGGTAGCTCCCCGGCAGTGCCGAGGCGTGATCTAACTCCTAAAGCGGGGGTCGCAGGTTCGAATCCTGCCGGGGCACACGGCAAAGGGCCGGTTCGGGGGCTTACCGTCCGAACCGGCCCTGCTGCGTGATCGTGTCCGTGCCGCGCTCGCAGCGCAGGGTCCGTTGCGTTCCCATCGGCCTGGCCCCCTGGCATCAGCCTTCGTGGGGCACCTTCGGTCGGGTGACCGGCACGACAGTGAGGAGATCGTCCAGCCCCTTGAAGTCGTCGGGGTGGGTGGTGAAGAGGGGAAGGTCCTCGGCCACGGCGATGGCGGCGATCATCAGGTCGGCCACCCGGCGACGTGGCTTGCGGCCGGCGCTGATCACCGACGCGCAGATACGGCCGTAGATGCGGGCCGCGTCGGCGTCGAAGGGGATGGGGGTCGAACTCGTTCTCGGCGCGCTGAAGGACGTCGAGCCTGCGGGCGCGTTCGACGTGTTCGTCGTAGATGCTCTGTTCGTCGTTGCGACGGACCTCGTGCGGACCGGCGGACAGCTCGGCCAGGGCGATGGCGGTGATCGCCATTTCGTCCGGGAGTTCCTCGGGAGCCACCCATCGGCGCAGAATCATGATGTCGGTGTCGAGGAGTCCCTGCTCGTACGTCGAGCGATCAGCGGGCATAGGGATCGTCCAGGTAGGTCTCAGCCGTGGCGCCCTGGTCGGCGCGGAACGTGTCGAGGTCGATGTCGGGAGCGGTCCTGGACATCGCGGCGAACTCCTGGCGGGAGACGAATCGACGGCGTCGCCGCAGAGGGACGAGCTGCCCGGTCGGGTGTCCGTCACGGGTGACGGTGAACGACTGGCCGCCCTGTACGGCGTCCATGATCTCTCGGGACCGGTTGCGCAGATCCCGCTGGGTGATTTCGGGCTGAACGCCCATATCCACCACGGCAGCGTGCGGTGCTGCGTGGTGCTACCGGGTAGCACCACGCACTGGAAACCTGCGCTGACGAACTTCCGGCCGTGGACGCGGCGAGCGGCCGGGTTGACCGGCCGTCGTCATGGGCAGCCGAAGCACTCCCTGACCGTCCCGGCTCCGAGCGCTCGCGGTCTCACCAAGGCCGCCACCCGGAGACGGCTACGCCGCCGCACTGCTCTGATCACCGCCGGCCGGCATGTGCAGGGCGTGGTCGCCGAAGTCCGCGACCAGGGCCGGCCTCCCGCCGAGCGCCTCTGCGGAGCGGGCGACGACGTCAGGGGGCGCCCTCACCGTGTTCGGTCCGAGAACCCCGGCGGATGCTTCGGCCAGTACGCCGGCATCCAGACGACCGGCTTCCGCGATCTGCCGCCCGGGCGGCGGGTGGAACCGCTCGGGGTGATTTGCGCGTTGGGCTGTGTGAGCGAGGGCTGTGTTCCTACGCTGGGTCACCTGTGGCCGCGAGTACCGGGGGGTCGAGTGAGCGCCGAGATCGTGCAGTTGGTGGAGCAGGCGGGGCCGTATCTGGCGACTGCGGTGAGTGCGTACGGGGCGGCGGTGTTCACGCGGGCGGAGAGCGCGGCGGTGGATGCCACGGCGAATCTGGGGCGGCGCATCCTGCAGGCGGTGTGGCGCCGCCGGGACGAGCGGGGGCGGGCGGAGCTGGAGGCCGCGGTCCAGGACGCGGCCGAGGCGCCGGACGACGCGGACGCGGCGGCCGCTGTGCGCCTGCAGGTCAGGCGTGCGCTGCGCGAGGACGCCGAGTTGCTGGCGGAACTGGCCCGGCTGCTGCCCGCGGCCGGGGAGACGGTACAGGTGACGGCCTCGGGTGAGCGGTCGATCGCCGCCAGGACCATCGGCACGGCCGTCACCGGGGACCACACGACGATCCGGCCATGACGGACAGGACGACAGCCGGAAAGGGCCCTCAGGCGACGGGGGCCCGGTCCATGGCGGTGGGCGGCGATGTCGGGGTGGCGGTCACCGGGGACGGAGCCCGGGTGGTGGTGCTGCCGGCCGAGGCGGTGCGCTGGGCCAGAGAGGTGGACGCGCCGCCGGGCGCCGGGAACCTGCCCGGGTCCGCGTCCGGCGTGTTCGTCGGGCGCCGGGACGAGCTCGCCGAGCTGCGCCGGTTGCTGACCGCCGAGGGGGAGGCCGCGGTCACCCAGGTGCCGGGGGTGCGGGCGGTCCACGGGCTGGGCGGGATCGGCAAGAGCACGCTCGCCCTGCACTACGCCCACACCTACCGGCGTACGTACACGCTGGTGTGGTGGATCAACGCCACGAGCACCGAGCAGATCGTCACCGGCCTGGCCTCCCTCGCCACGCGGCTGTGCCCGCAGTGGGCCGCGGCCACGGGTGTGCAGGAGCGGGCGGCGTGGGCGATGCTGTGGCTGCAGTGGCACCCCGGCTGGCTGCTCGTCTTCGACAACGTCGAAGACCCCGCCGACCTGCGCCACTACCTCGGTGCCCTCCCGGACGGGCATCACCTGGCCACCAGCCGCACCGCGACCGGCTGGCACGCCATCGCCCCCACCATGCCCCTGGGCCTGCTCGATCCCGACGCGGCCGTGGACCTGCTGTGCACCCTCGCCTTCGGGCCGGAACACACCCCCACGCCGGCACAGCGCCGGGACGCCGCCGCCCTGGCCGCCGACCTCGGCTGTCTGCCGCTGGCGCTGGAGCAGGCGGGTGCCTACCTGTTCGAGACCGGCACCCCGCCGGCCGACTACCGGCGGATGCTGGGGCAGGTCATGGACGCGGCCGCGGGCGGGATCGATCCCGAACGCACCATCGCCCGCATCTGGCACCACACCCTGACCGCCGTGGAACGCCGCAGCCCCCAGGCGGTCACCCTGCTGAACGCCGTGGCCTGGCTGGCGCCCGACGCCATCCCCCGCGCCCTGCTCGCCCCGCTCTGCCCCGACCCGCTCGCCCTCGGCGAGGCCCTGGGCGCGCTGTACGCGTACAACATGATCGCCTACAGCGCCGACCGCCAGAGCATCGGCGTCCACCGCCTCGTGCAGACCGTCCTGCGTCACCGGCCCGCCGGTTCCGACGGGTACCCGCCCGGCCGGCAGGACGCCGAACTCCTCATCCTGCACGCCATGCCCGACGAGGGCGCGGACCACTCACGGTGGGAACAGTTCCTGCCCCACGTCGTCGCCGTCGCCGACTCCACACCGCCCCACAGCCCGGCATCGCCCCACACCGCCGACACCTACCACGCCGCCGCGCAGTACCTGTACCACCAGGGACGCGACGCCCACAGCATCCCTCTGCGCGCGGCCGCACTCGCCCAGTACGAGCGGGTCCTGGGCGACACCCACCCCCAGACCCTGATCAGCCGCAACGACCTCGCGCTCGCCTGCCAGGCGGCGGGGGATCTACAGCGGGCCATCCCCCTGTTCGAAACCACCCTCACCCAGCGCGAGCAGGTCCTGGGCGACACCCATCCCCACACCCTGACCAGCCGCAACAACCTCGCGCTCGCCTGCCAGGCGGCGGGGGATCTACAGCGAGCCATCCCCCTGTTCGAAACCACCCTCACCCAGCGCGAGCAGGTCCTGGGCGACACCTACCCCCGCACCCTGAACAGCCGCAACAACCTCGCCTACGCCTATGAATCGGCGGGGGATCTGCAGCGAGCCATCCCTCTGTACGAGACCACCCTCGCCCAGCGTGCGCAGGTCCTGGGCGACACCCACCCCCAGACCTTGAACAGCCGCAACGATCTCGCCGGCGCCTACCAGGCGGCAGGAGACCTCCACCGGGCCATCCCCCTGTACGAGACCACCCTCACCCAGCGTGCGCAGGTCCTGGGCGACACCCACCCTCACACCCTGGCCAGCCGCAACAACCTCGCCGGCGCCTACCAGGCGGCAGGGGATTTACAGCGAGCCATCCCCCTGTACGAAACCACCCTCACCCAGTGCGAACAGATCCTGGGCGACACCCACCCCCAGACCCTGGCCAGCCGCAACAACCTCGCCGGCGCCTACCAGGCGGCAGGGGATTTACAGCGAGCCATCCCCCTGTACGAAACCACCCTCACCCAGTG